>CAYHRX010000006.1:7071-22905 GCA_964359075.1 uncultured Chitinophagales bacterium | reverse complement strand
CGTCACCAGTTCCCCAAACACTACAGCCGTGGCAGCACCTGCAACACCAAACAACGCTGTGAGTGCGATAGCCGCAAGGCAAAGGACGACCGATCCCCATATCAACATCTTTGTGTATTCCTTCTCGCGTCCCGAACCGAGCAGCACACAGACAAAGAGCGAGTTCAACACCGTGAATGCAAAGTACCCCATCAGAATCTGCACGAGGTGTGCAGCATCCTGGTACCCTTCGCCGAAGACGAAGACCACCGCTTGCCTTCCGAGAATAACTCCCCCCGCAGTTAACGGAATGATAATCACGAGAAGAGTCCTCAGCATTACCTCAGCAAGTTTCTTCACCTCCTCTTCCGGCCGGGAGGAGAAATACCGCGTGACCACCGGCAGGAAAAGAGCGTTGAACAAACGGTCAACAAGCATCAGCAGGAACACAAGCTTCATTGCAGAGCTGAACATGCCGACGTCGCCGACCGTCGAGAAGTACCCGATCACAAGCGGAGGAAGATTGGTCACGCTCTGGGCAAAGAACACCGCCGCGCCTACAGGCACGCTCTTCGTGAGAATCTCCTTCCACAACGTCGGTGCCCAGGAGAATCTCAGAGTCCGCCACTTCGAGGCGTACAGCAGCCAGAGAGCGATTGCGGACGTTGCGGCCCCCACACCAAATGCCACGGCAGTCCTTCGAACATCGTCCGCCGTGTGGACCAGAAGAAGGACAAGAACTCCGTATGAAACATATTGAATCAATCGCGAGAATCCAATCGCAATGAAGGCCTCTTTCCCCTGAAAGAACCAATCGAGAAAGACAGCGAAGGGAAACAGAGTGCAGGTGAACAGGATGATCACATCCCGCGTAGTGTCGGGGAGTGTGAACAGGTTCACCACCACTGCTGTTCCGATCCACAAAATGACCGCGAGGACGAGCCGCAAAGAAATCACCGCGTTGACCCGTTTCTGATCGACCTCGGCAACCGCAGCCATATTCCGGGTTTCAAGCACTTGTATGCCGGGGCTTCCGGCAAGCTGAAGATAGCCGAGCACCGCCAGACCCAGGCTCATGATGCCAAATCCCGTAGGTTCCAGGATACGCGCAAGGTACACCGAAATCAGAAACCCGATGAACCGGCTGCCCAAATCGCCAAACAACAGAGAGAGGAGATTCACAAGTGGACGTTTCAATGCGGTTCCTCCCGAATGATCCGCACGAGCGCCTGTTCTCTTCTTTCCAGTGTGAAGTTCTGTGCGATATACGACCGCGCGTGATCGCCAAGCATGCCTTGCGAGTGCAGAGCCTGTTGCAGGGCATTCGAGAGCTCCTGCACGTCGCCATGCGGTACAAGGAACCCGACCTCACCCATTGCTGTCGGGATGCCGCCAACGTTGCTGCCAACAGGAATGCATCCGCAGAGCATCGCTTCGCATACGCTGTTCGGGAAGCCTTCACTGTAGGATGGCTGACAGTACACTTTCGCCCGTTGATAGTATCGCAGCAGTTCATGTTGTTCAACGAGGGGAACGAGTTCCACGTTTGAGGGAGCCTGTCGCTTCGCATGCTCAATGAGGTGTGGCATTATCCCAATCACCACGAACCGGCTTGAAGGCATCGCCCACGCACACTGAAACAAGACATCCAGCCCCTTCACCTTCATCTTCGACAAGTCTTCGCACTTTGCGACTGTCAGGACGAACGGTTCCTTCGGTCCGGCAGGAACCCATAGGCTCGGATCGAACCCTGTCGGCACGCACTCGATGTTCTCTCCATTGTATGCGGCAAGTGTGACGGCCTTCTGTTTCAGCGACTCATCCACGGCAAGAACCCGGGAGGCATGACGCAGCGCGTATTTCACAAGCACAGCCTTCCACGGCGAGAGCCACATGCCATAGTTCATTTCAGGAACTCTCGCCACATCCGCCCCCCCGATAATGAGAATCGACCGCTTGCCGGCCATCTTTGCGATGAGAACAACAAAGAAGGAATACACTGATGCAAACCAAGTGAAGGTGACATCGGCACGAAGAGTCTTGCTGAGTATTGCCAACGGCGCAAGCACACCTCGCGTAACAAGGCCATCGACATCGAAATGCTTCCGAAGTGTGTTCAGATCCTGGGCGATGAACGACGTGAGTTGCGTAAAGGTGAATAGGATCTTCACGCGGCAGCTGCGTTGTGAGTGGAATACGACCGAGCGGTCTCAAAAAAGATAGGTGAAAATGCCGTAACAATCAATATAGTGTCTTTGCATTTGCAGCGATGAATAGGTATATTCACGGTGCAAGAAATCAATGTGTACAGGCATCATGCGTCGTCTTCTCATCATCCTTTCCATACTTCTCCTCTCACTGTCACTCAACGGCTGCCTCACGGTGGAGAGCAAGGAGTATCGCATCAAGTTGAAATCGGATCACTCCGGCGAAGCGGTCATCAAGTTCGTGAACATCATGTCCGAGGCCGACGACACCGTGGATATCTCGAATGACGATTTCCAACAGTTGATGGAGTTCTACATCCAGGGTAATCAATTGGAGAACGAGAATCCGGGATTCCACAGCGTGAAGAAGCGCTTGTTCGAGGAGAACGACGTGCTGTGTGGAGAGATTACATTTAGTTTCGATAGCCTCGCAGCAGTTCGGATATTTAAGTACGATGGCGACAGTCCCTTCATGTACGCTGTTGGAAGCCCGCTCTCATCCGAACAGTATGTTGAATCAAACGGCTTGCTTGCTCGGGAGTGGATGCCAGTCGTGCTCTGGCCGAAGGATTCAAAAGAGCTTTACATCAAGACCAAGATCGTCTCAGAGGTGTCCTTCCAGCGCGGTCTGTTGAAGAACTACAAAGTGTGGCAGTCGCAACAACAATCGGGGCAGAGGCAAAAGAAACAGTAGCTCATGGAATTATGGCGTAAGAACCTCTACATCCTCTGGGGCACACAGTTCCTCGCCATGATAGGGATGAACCTCGTTGTCCCCTTCCTTCCTTTCTTCGTACGACAGCTTGGTGTCACAGACCCGACGGAACTCGCTCGCTGGAGCGGGCTGGTGTTCTCCGGACCGTTCATCCTCTCCTTCATTGCCACTCCCATCTGGGGAACGTTCGGCGACCGCTACGGCCGGAAGATGATGGTAGTGCGTGCCATCTTTGGACTCGCACTCTCCCAAATACTCATCGGGTTTTCCCAGAATGTCTACCAGCTCTTCTTCTTCCGGGTCGTGCAGGGAGCCATCAGCGGCTTCATCGCATCAGCACTCGCCCTCGTTTCAACCAACACACCGAAGAACAAGATTGGGTACGCACTTGGATTCCTACAGTCGTCAACAGCGGGCGGCATGGTCTTGGGCCCGTTTGTCGGCGGACTGCTCGCGGACTTGCTTGGATACCGCGAGATTTTCTTCATCACTGCCGGTTTGTGCTTCATCGGGGGCGTGGTGGTTGCTGCGTACGTGCAAGAGATTTCAAAGGCGAGCGTGGATGGCAAGAAGTACAGCGTGATTGAGAACTACAAACTGATGGCTACCGACAAACGGCTGAGGATTGTTGGATTGACACTCGTTGTAGGACAGGTGTCCGTCCTCATGATCGAGCCCATCTTTGCGTTGTTCATCGAGAGTTTCAAGTCCGACACGAAGTATCTTTCCACTCTCGCGGGCGGCATCTTCTCAATCTCAGGTCTCTTCATGGTAGTGTCCGCTCCGTGGTGGGGGAAGCGAAACGACCGCACCGGCTACAAGAGGAACCTCTACATTGCTCTTGCCGTTGTCGGGGTCGCTTATGCCGGACATATCATTGTCCAGAACCTCGTCCAGCTCGCCTTTTTGCGTGCGTTTCTTGGATTTGCGCGCGGCGGCGTGCTTCCGGCCCTGTACTCGCTAACGAGCCTCTATGCCCCACCCGAACGGCGGGGGGGCATGATTGCCATCGCTTCCAGCATGACGCTGCTCGGCAATATGCTTGGCCCCACGATTGGCGGCTTCGTTGCCGGCCACTTCGGCATTACCGTTTCATTCATCACCAATAGCTGTATGTTGCTGATAACCAGCTTCGTCATCTGGAAGTATATGCAGGATGACCCGCGCCCTCATGTTGAAGCGGTTGAGGCAAGCAAAGCTGTTGAGACAACCCAGATGTGATTGAAATGACGCAACAACCGGAACGACTCTTCCTTCTGGATGGGATGGCACTTGCCTACCGTGCCTACTATTCCTTCATCAACCGCCCGCTCATGAACAGCAAGGGCGTGAACACCAGCGCCATCTACGGATTTGTTACCGCATTGGTGAAGATTCTAGACGACGAGAAGCCAGATCATATCGCCGTTGTGTTTGATACAAAAGAACCAACGTTTCGCCACGAGATGTTCCCGGAGTACAAGGCTACCCGTCAGAAGATGCCTGAAGACATGTCTTCACAAATGGAGAAGCTGAAAGAGGTCGTCCGTGCGTTCAATGTCCCCCTGATCGAGGTACCGGGCTTCGAGGCTGATGACATCATCGGCACGCTAGCGCGCCGCGCCGAGCGTGAAGGCGTGCTCACCTACATGGTCACGGGCGACAAGGACTTCATGCAGCTGATCTCGCCGAAGATCAAGATGTACAAACCCGGCAAGGCCGGTGGCGAAGTTGAGATTGTAGACGAGAAGGGCGTGGTTGAGAAGTTCGGCGTTCCGCCGGAGCAAGTTATCGACGTGCTCGGGCTGACCGGAGATACATCCGACAACGTCCCGGGTGTCACAGGGATCGGCCCGAAGACTGCCACGCCGCTGATCCAGAAGTACGGTAGCATTCGTTCACTTTATGAGCATCTGGATGAAATCCCCCAGAAGGGGGTAAGAGAGAAGCTGCGTCAGAACAAGGAGAAGGCGCTCCTCTCCCGCGAGCTCGTCACCATTCACACCGAAGTCCCGCTCAGCATCGATTTCCACACGCTCAAAGCAGCAAAGTCCAATGCACTGGGTCTCATAAAGATGTTCGATGAGCTCGAGTTCAAGTCGCTCGCAGCACGCCTCCGTAATCTGGAGAAGTTCGCGTTCGAGCCTGAACCCGTTGCCAGCCGTGAAGAGCCTGAGCAGACCCGGTCTGAGAAGATCGACATCAGCTCCGACGAGCACCAGTACCACTGCATCACGGACGTCCAGTCTCTTCATGCACTTTGCACACAGCTGGCAAACGCTGTACGCATAGTGGTTGACACTGAGACCACATCTCAGGATCCATGGAAAGCGGCATTGGTGGGAATCTCGGTGTGCATGAAGGAACGGGAGGCATACTACATCCCTGTGAAATTCGCCCGCCGGCGAGAGGGAGAGCTATTTTCGGATACACAAACTCCAACTGGCGAAAACCATACATCTGCAGCCCTGGAACTCGATGTTGTGCTGAACGAACTCACGTCTGTTCTCCAGAACCCCGACATCAAGAAAGTGGGCCAGAACATCAAGTACGACATGATCGTACTCAGGAACCACGGTGTCATCGTTCAGGGAATCGAGTTCGACACGATGGTGGCAAGCTACGTCCTCCGCGCCGACGGCCAGCATAACCTGGACGCGCTCGCGATGGAGTACCTGAACTATAGGATGATCTCATTCGATGAACTTGTCGGGAAAGGGAAGAATCAAAAGCACATCACCGAAATCTCGCTCGATTCCGTCACACAGTACTCTGCACAAGACGCAGATATCACGTTCCGTGTATACAGCAGGCAGCTGGAGAAGCTGAAGCAGAAGGAACTTCTGGGCTTGTGCACGGATGTTGAGTTCCCCCTGGTGAGCATCCTTGAACGCATGGAAGCGGCGGGAGTATCTTTGGATGTTGAATATCTGAGGAAGATGTCAAAAGATCTCGAACGGCAGATCGACAACCTGATCATTGACATCCACAGCTTCGCCGGCGAGAGGTTCAACATTAATTCCACGCAACAGCTCGGGGAAATCCTCTTCAACAAATTGAACCTGCGGACAGTCAGGAAAACCAAGACGGGCTTTTCCACTGATGTGAATGTCCTGGAAGAGCTGAAAGGCGAGCACCCGATCATCGACAAGCTGCTCGAGTACCGCCAGATCACCAAGCTGAAATCCACCTACATCGACACCCTGCCTGAGTTGATCAACCCGAGGACAAAGCGTCTCCACACATCATTTAACCAAACCGTGGCGGCGACTGGCCGGCTTTCCAGCAGCGACCCGAATCTCCAGAATATCCCCATCAGAACCGAGCTCGGCCGTGCGATCCGGAAGGCATTCGTTCCAGAGGAAGCCGACTGGATGCTTATGTCCGCCGACTATTCTCAGATTGAGCTCCGCGTGATGGCTCATGTCTCCGGGGACGAAGGATTGCTTGAGGCGTTTAGAAATAGGGAAGACATTCACGCATCAACAGCTGCCAAAGTGTTCGGCGTCAGCCTTTCCGAAGTCAGCCCGCTGATGCGACGAAAAGCGAAGGAGGTCAACTTCGGCATCATGTACGGTATTGGACCGTTCGGGCTTTCCAACCGACTCGAGATCACGCAGACAGAGGCAAAGGATATCATCACGAAGTACTTCGAGCGATTCCCAAAGGTCAAGCAATACATCAACGATACAATCGCGACAGCCCGTGCGCAAGGGTATGTTGCGACGCTTCTCGGCAGGCGACGCTACCTTCCTGACATCAACAGTCGCAACCAAAACGTCCGCGGCAATGCCGAGCGCCAGGCGATCAACATGCCCATCCAAGGCACGGCTGCGGACATGATCAAGGTGGCAATGATAGGTATCGACAGGGCTCTCGTGGGGGAGCATTTGAAGTCCAGGATGATTTTGCAGGTTCATGACGAGCTTGTCTTTGAAGTACCCGATCGGGAAGCTGCAACAATGAAAGACATCGTTCAGGACAAGATGAGGAATGCTCTTGTACTCGATGTCCCGGTTGAAATAGAACTTGGCATAGGGCGTACTTGGCTCGAGACACACTGATGCCCTCGTCCCCTCTGTAAACCAGCCATTCCCACCCGCCTTTCTGTCTTGCAGACCAAGTAGATACGACGGCTACCAGCGCATTTACCTTTGTACATTCTTGGTGCAGACCTTACCCCTCATGTAAAATCGAAACTCCCGCCCAACTTAGAACCTGCAATTCTGCGTTGTTTTGGATAGATCGCTTCGTGGCATGTCGTTTGGTAGTTTAACGGTCAATGCTAAGTATGAGGGTCGTGCAAAACAACAATCAAAACCAATAACCAGAGGGAGTTATGAAACACGTATTGTTTGTGGTCGTCATTGCAATTGCAGCGCTTGCTGTCGGTTGCCAGGATAGCAACACGACAGGGCCGGTCTCGAATTCTGGCCATCAGCTTTACAAGCCTTCACCGAGCACAGGGATTCTGTATTTGAAGGGTGATGTCGCCCCATCGAATTCGGGTACGCCTGATGAAGGTGTTTTCCATGTGAACGGAGCACTGTCCTACGAGTATAAGTTCGTCGGACCTGATGAAGATCCTGGTCTTGAGTTGTCGACTAATATGCAGGCAGAGCTTGTTCCTGAGAATCCTTTCCTTCCTTTGGGAACGGCCAGTGGCGAATCGGTCGATTTGATTTCTCAGATCAACAAGGAAGAAGGCCCCGTGTATATTGAGAAAGCCTACTTTGTGCAGGAACTGAACACGAAGTTCCACGTGCGGATTGTCTTCTCTGGCGACAGCGGTCTCTCAATCGACGCAATGTGGATCGATGACTTCAACAGCAGTGAAGTCAGCGCGAAGTAACGAAAAACACAGCAAACAACTAATTATAGATCAAGGAGGGTGAGATGAAGTATTTAGTAGGTGGTCTTGCAATGGTCGTCGCAATGTTTGTGATGGGATGCCAGGATAGCGATGTGAGCAATCCTGTTGCCAGCGCTCCGATCAAGTCGACAGCGAAGGTGCAGGGTGGTGTCATCGATCTGAGGGGTGAAGTCACGCTGAAGACAATCGAGGCAGTCAATGGAAGCTGGATGTTGACTGGCCAGGCTTCGTACACAATCCTCCCAGCTCTGGAAGGACTCTCTGTTGAAATCGCATTCGATGGCCAGTTGGTACCAACTTATATCAATGGAAACGGCGGCGGATTCGCATCGGGTCAGTCCATAGACATCGTCTCGGTTGCCAGCAAGCAGTTCACGACACTGGAGAAGGAATATATCTTTGACGGCGGGGAAAAACTTCAGACCCTGCACGTTCGCTATATCGTGACGGAAAACGAAGTTTCAGTTGATGCAATGTGGGTGGAAGAGCTCTCGTTCGGCGGCGGCGATTCAAGTCGGTAATCTGAGAACAGCAGTTCTTACAGCAACGAGGCGGCTTCTGGCCGCCTCATTCATTTCTACACCTGTGAATGTGTCGATCTCCTGCGCAACACCAGCGCTACTCCAAACAAGATGAGACCGACCGGCCAATAGAGCCTGACCGTCTCGACGACATCATATCGATAGAAGCACCCAAGCTCAGCCAGAACCATCACACCTCCGGTCCCGACAAGAAACAGTGCCGGGATCAGTAGATGCCATTCCTTTGGAGAACTGAAGTACGTCATCAAGATGCTGAACCCCACGCTCAGCAGAACCACGGGAAACACCATGTACGATCGCACATCAATGAGATCGAGATTGTGAAGCAGACTGTATGCACCAAACAGGAAAAAGAATGTGCCCCAAAAGACGTTGCCTCGCTTCTCCCTGGCGAAGCCACTCGTAGCTTTGACAATGCCGAAGATAGCCACGAGGGCCCATAGAACGGGTTTCCATCCGAACGTCAGCACATCCAGCCGGTCCAGCAGCATCGCTGCGCCAACAAGTATCAGGCTAATTCCGAACCATGAGAACTTGTTCACCATGGTGTCTTTCCTATTGTGTAACAGGGGCCAATGGCTCATTGGGAACCACTATCGCCATGAGAATATAGACGAACACGGTGAGCCCGAATGATGCAAACGCGGAGATCACGAACAGTACCCTGACGATGGTTGGGTCCACATTGAAGTACGTTCCCAATCCGCCACATACGCCAAAGAGCTTCCTCTCTCGACGCGAGCGGTTGAGTCGTGTCGGCCCTGCAGCGCGCACACCTTGAGGTTCAGACGAAGCAGGAGATTCGGAACCCGATAACGGAGCGACCGGCTGCTGACTGCTGACGTAGTTCCTTCCGCCAAACAGGAATGCAACTCCTGCAAGGACAAGAACCAACGGCAAGAATAGATCCCATGAGAATCCCCACCACCGATGCCAGATCGGGAAACCGAGGTTGGCTACCAACCACACCAAGCCAACCACGACCAGCAGTATCCCCCAAAACCTGTGGTTGTTTGATGTTGACGGTGTGTTTTCCGTTGTGGAGAATGACGGATTCGTAGGCATGATGATCATGGCAATGATGTACAGGAGGATGCCCGATCCTCCGAGAAGCGTGAGCAGAACCCACGCGATGCGGACGAGTGTCGGGTCAAGCCCGAAGAATTCAGCAACTCCGCCGCAGACGCCGTCGATCATTCTGTTCGTTCGGGATTTGTAGAGACGCTTTGTTTCCTTTGAGTCTGCCATGGTGCTCTCCTTTCTGGAATGCCGTCAGTTACTGTTACGACAACAGGTTGCACTTGTTGCAGGACCAACAAAAAAGGCTGGTCAGATACCGACCAGCCTTGAGGAAAGCGCGGTGAATAGGACTTACACCTCCATGATCTCCTTCTCTTTCATTACAAGGAGGTTATCCACGTCCTTGATGCTTTTGTCCGTCATCTTTTGGGCCTCCGTTTCAGCCCTCTTCCGCTCATCCTCTGAGAAATGCTCAGCCTTCTCGGACTTCTTGAGATGTTCGATCACGTCACGTCGTATGTTACGGATGGCGATCTTCCCCTCCTCGCCAAACTTCTTCGTCAGCTTCACAAGCTCGCGACGCCGCTCTTCATTCAGGAGCGGGATCGGTACGCGGATATGATCACCATCCTTCACCGGGTTCAGACCGATGTTGGCAGTCTGCACAGCTTTCTGGATCGCATCAAGCGCGCTCTTGTCCCATGGCGTGACTGTAAGTGTGTGGATATCCGTCACGGAGATATTGCCGACCTGCTGCAGTGGCATCATCGTGTCATAATAGTCGACCTTGATTCCCTCAAGCAGAGCAGTCGTTGCTTTGCCGGTGCGAATCTTTACTAGCTCCTGCCGCACAACCTCGACTGCCTTATGCATTCTATCTTCAGCTTCTTTCAGGATTTGCTTGACCATACAATACTCCCCAGGCTGTTTCAGGAATTGACAACGGGTTCAAACACTCTGGTACCAACAGGGTCGCCAAGGATCAGGCGTTTCAGATTCCCCGGGATGTTCATGTTGAACACGAGAATCGGGAGTTTGTTCTCTTTGCACAGGGTAATTGCCGTCATGTCCATCACCTTCAGGTCCTTCTGCAGCACGTCGAGATAGGAGATTTCAGGAAAACGAAAGGCCGATGGATTACGTTCGGGGTCGGAATCGTACACGCCATCGACGCGTGTGCCTTTAATGATGACGTCCGCTTCAATCTCAACCGCACGCAGCGCTGCAGCGGTGTCCGTGCTGAAGTAGGGATTGCCAGTACCAGCCCCGAAAATCACGATCCTCCCCTTCTCAAGATGTCGCACGGCCCGACGGCGGATAAACGGCTCCGCAATCACTTCCATCCTGATGGCTGAGATCAACCGTGTGATCATGCCATCGTGCTCAAGTGCGCTCTGCAAGGCAAGCGCGTTGATCAGTGTGGCAAGCATCCCCATGTGGTCGCCCGTTACCTTGTCGATGTTGTTGGTCGAGTTGGAGACACCACGGTAGATATTCCCGCCACCAATCACGATGCCGATCTCCACGCCGAGGTTCTTCACTTGCTTGATCTCGGCTGAATATCTATTCAGCACGTGTGGATCGATGCCGAACTCCTGGTCGCCCATCAGGGCTTCTCCGCTGAGCTTCAGGAGTATGCGCTTGTACTTTGGCTTTTCCATGGTTTCGATTTTGCTACTTGGTTTCTTCACCGAGGTGGAACCGCTGGAACCGCTTCACCACAGCAGCCTGCGACGGATTTGCTTCACGAAGCACATCTTTTACTGTCTTGCTGGGATCCTTGATGAAAGTCTGATCGAGAAGGACAACCTCCTGATAGAACTTCTCAAGACGTCCCAGGGCAATCTTCTCTTGTATCTGCGCAGGCTTGCCTTCGTTCTTTGCCTGTGTCCGGTAGATATCCAACTCGCGTTCAACCCACGCCTTATCCACTTGGTCCCGGGTGATGACCGCAGGGTTCATCGCAGCAACTTGCATTGCGACGTCGCGAGCAACCGGCAAGCCGGCAGCAAGGCCTTCGATCTCCACAAGAACGCCGATCCTGTTGCCAAGGTGTGTGTACGCGCTGACAATCCCGTTGTTCGTCTCAAAGATCTGGAACCTCCGAATGTCGATCTTCTCGGCAACCTTCGCGAGCACATCGTTCATCAGGTCGGTGATCTTCTTCCCGGCAGCAGTTGTCAATCCGGGGATTGCTTCCAGCGCCGCTGGCCTGTGAAGTTCAATTGCCTCGGCCACGGCATTTCCAAACCCGATGAAGTCATCGCTGCGACCGACGAAGTCCGTTTCGCAGTTCACCTCAACAACAACTCCGGTCTTGCCGTTGTTCCCCACACGGGTGACGATCACGCCTTCTTTTGCAGCTCTGTCCGACCTCTTCTGACCAATCGCCGCGCCCTTCTTCCTCAGGTGTTCGATCGCCGCGTCCATGTCTCCCGCTGTTGCCTCAAGGGCGCGCTTGCAGTCCATCATCCCCGCACCGGTTTTGTCGCGGAGTTTCTTGATCATCTCACTGGTAATTTCCATGACGTCCAATCGATTTCTCTCTTAGTGTTTGAATCCCAATTAGGTCAACGCAACCTTCTCTTCTGCCTCATCCTTGCCCCTGTTCTCGGCCTCGACAGCCATCTCCATCTGACGTGCCGCCGACCGTTCCTTTCCCATCAGCACTGCGTCGGCCACGGCTTTGCAAATCACTTGAACGGACTTGATAGCATCATCATTCGCCGGGATCGCATAGTCTACAGTCTCAGGATCACAGTTCGTATCAACGATCGCAAACACAGGGATGCCAAGACGCCGTGCTTCCTTCACCGCAATCGCTTCCTTCTTGATATCGACAACGAAGATTGCGCCCGGCAACCGGGTCATGTCGACCACTCCGGAGAGCACTTTGTTCAGCTTCTCCTTCTCACGCGAAAGAAAGAGGCCTTCTTTCTTTGTGATTTTGTCAAACGTCCCGTCGCTCTCCATCTTCTCGATGTTGGTGAGACGTTTCACGCTCTTTCGGATGGTTGTGAAGTTCGTGAGGCAACCACCAAGCCAACGCTCGCTGACATAAAACTGCCCACATCGGACAGCTTCTTCTCTGATGATGTCCTTTGCCTGCTTTTTGGTCCCGACAAAAAGGATGCGCTTGCCTTCGGCAACGAGGTTGGAGATCGCGTTGCAAGAATCATCGAGCAGGGCTTTGCTCTTCACGAGGTCGATGATGTGAATCCCGTTGCGCTCCATGAAAATGTATGGACGCATCTTGGGATTCCAACGGCGGGTCAGGTGTCCAAAGTGACACCCTGCTGCGAGCAGCTCGGCTACTTCTACAGACATGAGTACTCCTATGTTTAGTTGGTCTTCTACCTTCTTCACTTTCTTCCGGAATGGCACCAGAGGCGCCACACTGCCTTCAGAATCCGAAGGTATGCTTTTTGGTGAACTAGAAACTCTTAACGCTTCGAGAACTGGAATCTCTTGCGTGCCTTTTTCTGGCCGTACTTCTTTCGCTCAACCATACGAGGATCGCGTGTCAACAACCCGGCAGTACGGAGCGATAAGCGGTTGTCTTCGCTCATCTCAACAAGTGCACGGGCAATCCCAAGGCTAATCGCCCCTGCCTGTCCGCTCGACCCGCCACCATCGACGTTGACATGGACATCGTACTTGCCACTCGTCTGGGTAACTTCGAACGGCTTTACGACGTTTGTCCGGAGAGTCTCAAGAGGGAAGAACTGATCGAGGGGCGTTTTGTTGACGGTGATCTTTCCTGATCCTGGCGAAAGGATGACTCGTGCAACCGAGGTCTTTCGTCTTCCAACTGCTTTGGTGTTATGGACGTGCATTACGGTATTGTGCTCCTACAACTTAGTTCTGGACGTTGAACACTGCAGGTTGCTGTGCTGCATGAGGATGGTCAGCACCTGCGTAAACTTTTAGTTTCTTGATGATTTGACGGCCCAGGCGATTGTGCGGCAACATTCCTTTTACTGCCCGCTCGAACACCCAGTCAGGTTTCTTCCTGATAAGTTCCTGGTACTTCTCGAACGTCGCACCCCCCGGGTATCCCGTGTAGTGGAAATACTCCTTCAATTCCGGGCGCTTTCCAGTCAACCTCACTCTTGAGGCATTTACCACCACGACGAAATCACCCAAATCAGCGTTGGGTGTAAACTCCGGCTTGTGCTTTCCCCGCAACAGCCTGGCCACCTGACTTGCAACTCGGCCAAGGGTCTGGCCTTCGGCGTCTACCAGATGCCATTTATGAGGCAAATCGGTAGTTCTGAAGAATCGGGTCGTCTTTTCCACAACATCCACTCCTGAGAAAAGGTACTGATGAATCCTGTGCTCGAAAGGTTTGAAAAGATACGGAATTTGGATTAGAGAGTCAAAGCAAATCTGACTCTAGACTGCCTGCTGTTCGGCATGGTACGAACTCCTCACGAGCGGTCCTGACTCGACATGTTTGAACCCCATCTGCATGCCTCGCATTTTTAGAATTCGGAACTCCTCCGGGTGAACGAAGCGATCAACGGGTAGGTGCTCCTTTGTGGGCTGAAGATACTGACCAAGCGTGAGAATGTCACAGCCGTTGGTTGCCAAATCGTTCATCACTTTAAGAACCTCCTCCGCCTTCTCACCAAGACCCAGCATCAGTCCACTCTTCGTCACCATGCCGGCCTGCTTCGCCCTCTGGATGAGTTCCAGCGAGCGGCTGTACTTGGCCTGCGGTCGAACTTCGGGATACAATCTCGGGACCGTCTCAGTATTATGATTGAGGATGTCGGGCCTCGCTTCCATAACGATGTCCAACGCCCACCAGACGCCACGGAAATCGGGAATAAGCACTTCAATCTTCAATCCCGGACTTACGATTCTTGCCTGCCGGATTGTCTCAGCAAAGATGGCGGCACCGCCGTCGGGCAGCTCGTCTCGATTTACAGAGGTAATGACCGCATACTTCACGCCCATGACGCGAATAGCGTCGGCAACTCGATAGGGTTCCTCAAGATCAAGTCCGGCAGGACGACCGGTCTTTACTGCACAGAAGCCACACGAACGCGTGCAGATATCTCCGAGAATCATGAACGTCGCAGTCCCGGCGTTCCAGCACTCACTCATGTTGGGGCAACGCGCCTCCTCACACACCGTGTGAAGCTTGCTTTCATCGATGAGGTTCTTGAGACGAGCGAACTCCTGTCCGCCGGGCACTTTCACCTTCAGCCACTCAGGACGGTGAGGCCGAGGGCGCTCCTGAGTTTCTATTTCTTGAATGACAAAGTCCATCATGGTTAGAACTTCAGGTTGATGTCGAAGTTCTGGAGCGTCTGGACGACCTCTTCAAGGAACATCCCGCCCAGCGCACCGTCAACGATCCGATGATCGAATGACATCGTGAAATATGCCATCGATCGGATCGCTATCGCATCATCGATGACAACGACACGCTTCTTGATCACACCGGTGCCCAGGATTGCCACCTGCGGCTGGTTGATGATAGGTGTTCCGATCATCGTGCCAAAGACACCATAGTTGGAAATCGTGAACGTGCCGCCCTGGATATCATCCGGCGTTAGGCGTTTGTTGCGCGTCCGAACTGCCAGGTCGTTCACCGCACGGGCGAGGCCGAGAAAGCTCTTTTCTTCAGCGTTCTTGATGACGGGAACAATGAGCCCATTCTCCGAAGCGACTGCAATGCCGACATTGATGAATGTCTTCTTGATGATCTTATCGCCTTCAATGGACGTGTTCACCAGGGGGTACTTTTTGATCGCCTTCACGACTGCTCCAACGATGTATGGAGTGAAGGTGAGCTTGAAGCCCTCCTTCTTCTCAAACGCCGCAGCCTGCGCAGAGCGATGCTTGGCCACATTTGTCATGTCCACTTCGTGGATTGCTGCAACGTGCGGCGATGTCTGCACGCTCTTCACCATGTGCTCGGCCATCTTCTGCAGCACGTTGCTCATCTGAAGTATCTCATGTTGCGGCGCAGGATACTTTGCTCGAAGCTCTGGTACATCTACAGGCTTTGCCACGACGCCGACAAGCGCTGCCTTCGATGGTGCTGGCGCGGCGGCAGCAACAATGGCGCCGCTCTTCTTTGCCGCCACATACGCGAGGATGTCTTTCTTGGTTACACGACCACCTTCACCGGTCCCCGGTATCAACTCAAGCTCATTCATGGCGACACCTTCTTCACGCGCAATATTCAGCACGAGAGGCGAATAGAACCTACCACTCGCAGGTGCGGCGAGCGTTTTCACTGTTGGCCCGGCTGGTGCGGATGCCGGGACAGCTACCGCTGGTTTCGGCGCTTCGGCAACTTGAGCCGAAGCAGGCTTTGGCGGCTCTGCTGCAACAGCACCACCGTCTGTATCGAGATATGCGATCACCGTCCGGACCGCAACGGTCTTTTGTTCCGGAACCACAATCTCGGCCAGCACACCGGCCACAGGCGATGGAATCTCCGAATCAACTTTGTCCGTGCTGATCTCTAGCAAGGTCTCATCCTTCTTCACTTGGTCCCCG
>CAYHRX010000006.1:0-7061 GCA_964359075.1 uncultured Chitinophagales bacterium | reverse complement strand
CCTTCTTGTGCCACTTTACAATCGTCCCCTCTACAATACTCTCCCCCATTTGGGGCATCACCACTTCAATTCTTGCCATGACAATCTTCCTTTATACTAAGTTCACAATGATTCAACAATGAGCAAGTTCTCGCAGAGCTCCAACGATCTTGTCCGTATTGGGCAGATAGAACTCTTCCAGCGGAGGTGCAAATGGTACAGGTGTGTCCAATGATGCGACTCGCTTGATCGGGGCATCAAGATGCTGGAAGGCATGTTCTGAGATCAACGCGGCAATCTCCGCTCCAATCCCGCCGGTGAGTGTGTCCTCATGGACGATGAGCACTTTCCCTGTCAACCGTACCGCTTCAAGAATGAGTTGCTTGTCGAGCGGCTGCAATGTTCGGAGGTCAACAACCATCGTCTCGACACCGTCTTCCTTCGAGAGAATCTCCGCAGCTTCAAGCGAGAAATGGACTGTCGAGCCGTACGTGAAGACGACAACATCGCTCCCCTGCCGCTTCACATCTGCCTTCCCTATCTCTACGACGTAGTCATCGTCAGGAACTTCGCCCTTGATTCTGCGGTAGAGGTATTTGTACTCGAAATACAAGACAGGGTTATTATCCCGCACTGCCGCCTTGAGCAATCCCTTTGCATCGCGTGGATTTGACGGAGCGACAATTTTCAGTCCGGGCACGTGGAAGAACCACGCCTCCGTACTCGCTGAATGATACGGTCCGCCGTGAATGTAACCGCCGCTCGGCAACCGCACAACCATCGGCACCGGAAGATGCCATCGATAGTGGGTCTTTGCCGAGTTCGTCACGAGCTGGTTGAACCCGCATGTCACGAAATCCGCGAACTGCATTTCAGCAATCGGTCGCATGCCGACAACTGCGGCACCGGTGGCCGCCCCGATGATCGCAGCTTCGGAGAGTGTTGCGTCAATCACCCGCTCCTCCCCAAAATGCTGAAGGAAGCCCTTCGTCGCCTTGAACGCGCCGCCGTACACGCCAATGTCCTCGCCAATGAGGAATACCGACTGATCGCGTTCCATCTCCTCCCACATCCCTTTCGAGATTGCTTCGATGTAGGTCATCACTGGCATTACGGCGCGTACACTCCTTCAGCCGCATCCTCATCCAACGGATGCGGACTGTCGAGGGCAAACTGAACGGCATCCTCGATCTCTGCCACTATCTTGTCTTCCATCTGCTTCTTCGAGACTTCATTCAACACACGGTCATTCATCAAGACATGCTCAAACTTCTCGATCGGATCCTTCTTCTTCCACTCCTCAACCATCCCCTTCGGCACGTATGACGCATTATCAGATGCGGAGTGTCCATGCATCCGCATGGTGACTGTCTCGATGAGCGTCGGGCCGTCACCGCTGCGGGCGCGGTCAATTGCCTCTTTGCACGTCTCGTACACCTTCATCACGTTCGTCCCGTCAATCGTGTGGCCGGGAATCCCGTACCCGATCGCACGATCAGAAAATTTCTGGGCGACGGACTGTTTTGAGGTTGGCGTTGAGTAAGCGAACTGGTTGTTCTCGATGATCAGGATGAATGGCAGCTTCATCACTGCCGCCATGTTCACGCCCTCATGGAAATCGCCGACATTGCTTCCGCCATCGCCGATGTAGTTCATTACCACGGCGTTTTCTTTTCTCATCTTTGCGGCGAGGGCAACACCAACAGCCACAGGAATCATCGCCGCAAGGTGACTGACGTTCCCATAAATCCTTAACCTCGGATCGGCATAGTGGCCGGTGCCATCTCGTCCGCCCGTGAGACTATTAGCGCGGGCGAGTTGCTGCAGGAAGATGTTCCGCAGCGTCTGACCTTTCACAAGGTGGGCACCGAGGTCGCGGTGCATCGGAAACACATAGTCGTGATCTTCAAGCGCATACGCACTTCCCACGGCTGTCGCTTCGTTGCCGTAGCCTGTGTACGCGCCGCCGACGATCTTCCCTTGTTTGTACAAACGCAGGACTGCGTTGTCGCATTCCCGCGTCAGGCGGAGGTAGTAATAGAGCTCCAGACGCTCCTGATTCGAGAGTACCGTTGGTGAATGATGGGCCTTGGTTATTTTCTCCGGCGCAACTTGCATTGAATTCGTTAGTACGTTACAAGTTTCTCGAGAGCAGCAGCAATGTCACGCTCCTGGGGCAGCATCGCATCTTCAAGTTCAGGACCGTAGGGAACCGGTGCGTCCTTCGCTGCCACACGTTGAACCGGCGCGTCAAGTCGCTCGAATGCCTCGCTGGCAATGATCGCAGCGATCTCCGCGCCAAAGCCGCCAGTGAGCGTGTCCTCATGCGCTATGAGCACCTTGCCTGTCTTTCGAACAGACGAGAGGATGGTTTCCCTGTCCAGAGGATTCAGTGTGCGCAGGTCTATGACTTCAATTGACACGCCGTGCTTCTCTTCGACCTTCGCCGCAGCTTCCAGCGAGCGCTGCACAAGCATGCCCCATGTAATCAGCGTAACATCACCGCCCGTTTTCTTGACCTTGGCAACACCAAAGGGAACCAAGTAGTTCGCGTCGGGTTCGGGAGTTGCGGCAAATGCCTGCCGGTACAACCCCTTGTGCTCGCAGAACAACACCGGATCCTCTTCACGGCAAGCTGTCTTCAGCAGGCCCTTTGCATCAGCGGCATTCGATGGATACACAACGCGGATGCCGGGAATGTGTGTGAAGAATCCATCGATGGACTGACTGTGGTAGAGACCGCCGTGAATGTACCCGCCCACTGCGACGCGAATCACCATCGGGCACGACCAGTCGTTGTACGAGCGGAAGCGCAGCATGGCAACCTCATCGCGCAGCTGCATGAACGCGGGCCAGATATAGTCGCCGAACTGGATCTCGACATTCGGCTTGAAGTCACCGCGTGCGGCAAGACCCACGGCGGTTCCGATAATACTTGCTTCAGCAAGGGGTGAGTTGAACACACGGCCTTCACCGAACTTTGCCGTCAATCCTCGCGTTGCGGTGAACACGCCACCCTTCTTGCCCGCAACATCCTCGCCATAGATAAGCATCTTCGGGTTGTATTCCATCTCCTCTGCGAGGGCGTGGTTGATAGCGTCAACCATGACAACCCTTGGCCCCTTGTGCTCGGGCTCGACAAACCCCGCTTTCGGAACAACGATGTGGGGTGAGTACACGAACTTTTCAAGCTCTGTTACATCGGGCAGCGGTTCAGCCTCGGCGGCATCGGCCGCGTTGTTGATCCGCTGCTGAATCTCTTCTTTGATCCTTGATATGTCAGAAGCTTTGAGGATTCCCTGAGCAGTAAGGTAGGTTTCAAACCGGGGAAGTGGGTCCTTCTGCACATCTTGTTCAATCTCTTTCGCATCGCGGTACTTGCGGTGGTCGTCGGATGATGAGTGAGGGAGGAGACGAACCGTATCAGCCTCAATCACGCTTGGGCCATCGCCACGACGTGCCTTTGCGACCGCGTCGGCGGCAACATCGAACATCTCCTTGAAGTCGCAACCATCCACACGGTAGCGGTTCAGCCCTGCGTACCCTTTCACGATACCGTACACCGACTCACCCGCGACCTGGTCCTGAATTGGGACGGAGATCGCATACTTGTTATTCTGAATCAAGAAGATGACAGGAAACCGTTCGCGTGCAGCCCAGTTCACTGCTTCATGGAATTCTCCCTCGCTGGTCGCGCCTTCACCTGAAGAGACGTACACAACCTCATCCGTTCCGGCCTTCACCGCACCCATCGCTGTGCCCACTGCCTCGAGGTACTGTGTTCCTGTGGGACTCGACTGCGCTATGATCCTCCACTTCTTGTGGCCATAGTGAAATGGCATCGCGTAGCCATTGCTGCTTGGGGCGCCTTTGCGATGCAATACTTCGAGCATGATCTCTTCGATTGTGTAGCCGAACTGGAGAGCAAACGCCAAGTCACGATAGTACGGATAGGCCCAGTCATAGCCGGGCTTCATGGCGAGAGCCGTTGCAGTCTGCGCCACTTCGTGTCCTGAGCCGCCGATATGGAAGAAGCACTTTCCCTGCTTCAGCAGGGTGAGGATCTTCTGATCAATGAGGCGGGCAGCGACACAGTTCCTATACGTGTCGATAATCTGTTCCTTCGCCAGGCCCGCGGTTGCATTGCCGGCTGCACTCGCTGCGATACCTCCAATTGAAGTCAACGTACTATCAAGTCCTCATGTTGTGAATTCCTGGGTTGCTGCCCCCGAGCGTCGGCGACCACAAGGCCCTCAATCGACGCCGGTCTCATCTCGGTGTGGAAGACCGCCCCAAACTCATCAGCGATTGTCCTCGCCACATCGCCCATGTTAACATCTCGCCCGAGCACCTGCTTCAGTGAGGTCACTCCCCTCTCGAAGATCCCGCACGGAATAATCTTGCCGAAGAAGGAGACGTCCGTATTGACATTGAAAGCGAAGCCATGCATCGTAATCCAGCGGCTGGTCTTCACGCCAATGGCGCATATCTTGTCGTTGCCTATCCAGACGCCAGTGTAGTTTGCGTCCCTCGTTCCTTTCACGCCATAGCGAGCGAGAGTACGGATGACAACTTCCTCAATATCTCTGAGATAACGATGGAGATCGAGATAGTGGTGATTGAGGTCGAGAATAGGATATCCGACAAGCTGTCCCGGCCCATGATACGTGATGTCACCGCCGCGATCGTTATGGTACACGGAGACACCCTTGGCCTTCAGCTCATCTTCATTTGCGAGGAGATGTTTATCATCGCCGCCTTTGCCGATGGTGTAAACGTGATCGTGCTCGGTGAGCAATAGGAGGTCACCGACTTGCCCGGTGGCCCGGAGGGTAAACAACTGACGCTGCAGGTCCCAGCATGCCTTGTAGTCGGTACGACCGAGATGGACAACGTCAATCGTTTTCATGGAACGAATCTGAACTAATCCAGAAATCATTCGAGTTGTTCCATGAGATACTCGATGTTGTACCGTAGCAGTGCACATGCTTCTGAGGTGAGGTACGATACCGGCCCCATCCCCAAGCAGTCGTGCTCTACTGCATTCAGCGCTGCCTGAAGATCTTCCAGTGCTCCGGATTCGTCTTCACTTTCAAGATGATCACGGGCCTTGGAAAGCCTCGTGTCGATCAGATCGGAGAGATCGCTTTCTTGGATCCAGCCCAAGGTCTTCGCCTCGTTCTTCATCGCAATGAGCGTGTCGATGAAGCTGAGGGGGACGAATGGGGTCGGTGGTATCCTTGGCGCGATTGTCTTGCCAATGTATGCGTCAACAAACCAAGGCTTTATGATGTCGCCGTGAGTCTGACCCAGTTCACGCAGACTGTCGTATGCCTGCTCGGTGAGTGGGGGGGCCCATCCCCTTGCCCAGAATCTCTTGATGCTTGGTAGTCCCTGAGACTTGAATGACACGGTTATCGTTGCACCCGGTTGGACAGCATTCGCGGGTAGAGTGTACATATCATCAATGCTTGCGATCGTGTCAGCAATACCCCATACGATGATTGCTTTGGCAGTGTAGTCGCGTGGTTGAGCAACGACATTGTCAATCCAGCCGGTCCAATGTGCCGGATTCTGGAACCCGCGTATCGTGCCGCCTTGAATCGAGTCCACGTCGCCAACCTCCAGCCGTAACGTCTCCATACTCTGCACGCTTGAGGAGTCGTTTTGCACAACATAAGTATAGGTCGTTTCGACGGCGTCGATAGTGAAGCCGAGATTCACCTGCAAGTTGCTTCTTGGAATGAATTGAGCCGTGACGCAATTCAGGGCAAGAAGGCTGACAAATATGAGTAATGCAATCCGTTTCTCCATGTTATCCCTCATTGTTCAAAACGAAAGTGTGGATATCGTGTGGACTGACCAGACAGTTGTCCTTCGTCAATAAATGACCATCCCCTGTTTTCGAAAGCCTCTATGAGCCGACTCAGGCGGTTTAGGTTCTCAATGTCTACATCGAGTCCCTCCCTGTGAGAACAATGGCCGAAGCTTCGACATTGAGTCTGAACGTCACGAACCCACCCATTCTGAATGTCGAGCCCGCCACCGTATCTGAGGCTCAAGTCATTGATTCTCATCCGTTCGCCTTGCGTGTTCCAACGGGCTCTTCGAAAAGCAATCGCGCCCGCAATGAGGCTATCTCTGGCCTCAACATTTACCCAGTGGTTTGATGGATGCGCTGCTGTTTGTCCAGAGAGTGTGTAATCGTTACTGGTTGGCAGCTGTACCAAAGAGGACACTATCGTTACGAGACTCAGCGTATCAAACTTGGTTGTATCGCTCACGGTTCGTGCCTTGATACGTTCTCCACCGCCGAACTGCGACGCAAGGAATCTGAACTTCAGCACGCCCGTGCTGTCCGTTTTCCGCACGAAGAACGTGTTCACCGTGTCGAACCCGATACCCGTGACTTTCGGGATTCGATAGGTTCCAAGAGGTCGAGTGGAATCATGTGAATGTCCACCGCTATCTACAAGCACAGGCTTTTCGACCCGAATCGAGTAGTTGCGCAGGATCGAATCGCCGTAGGCAATCCTTGCTTCCACATCCACAAACCGTTTCAAACGTCCGGCGGTTACCGTGTCGTTTCTGATAGAAGGATAGTACGGATACACATTGTTCGAATCGAGAGTGCCGAACCGTACAACCGTGTCGGGGCTCAGCACAAGACTGATATACACTTTCTGAATGAATTTGTATGAAGGGTTGCAGTACCAAAACTGATCGGTTTCAAAATACCTTCTCCACACAAGTGTCTGCCCAACAGTATCCGGACCACCTGACCCAAACAGGTGCGTGCCTATGGCTTGTCCTGTTGGAGCAAGGGTTGAACAGGCAAGCTGTACCTGTTCGTCGGGAAGGACGCCTCCGACAGGGAACTTCCACTCTGACGGCGCGTGTGTGGTGTCCCTTTTGTACCGATAGGCAGTTCTCGGGTCGCACCCTGCCGATTCCCCTGGGCCTGTACAGGGACACCATAGCTCGCTTCCGGTCTGTTGCTGGCGCAGCTTCCCGGTTACACTGGTATCGGCCTTGGTTCGGTTGGCAATTCTCACGACAACATGAGAGGCAGAAGGTATGGC
>CAYHRX010000005.1:23268-24711 GCA_964359075.1 uncultured Chitinophagales bacterium | reverse complement strand
AAGTGACCGGACGTGTCTGTGCGGTGAGTCCGTGAGGCAGAAACTGGATGAACAACACCATCTGCACAATCACGCGAGGCAAAGAATGTCTTCTTTGATCCTGCAAGTGGGGGCTCCTTACCTGACCGGGGGAATCCCGCGTGAACTGTTGTTGAGCTCGATTCAAGCTCAGGCACAATATAGTTTCAGATCGACGGGTCGGCAATGCCATCAATCACACTCCCCGGTACGACCAGTCTTTTCGCTCGCTTCTTTCACTACCGCACCACAGCCATCTTCTTCACCTCAGCAAACCCTCCGACCGTCAGACGATACAGGTACACGCCACTCGGCAAGTTGCCTGAATCAAACAAGACGCTGTGCGTCCCGGAATGCATGGAACCGTTGATGAGCGTTGCGACATCTCTTCCTAACACATCGAACACCTTGAGCGACACAAATCCGAAATCAGCAATCCGAAATCCGAAATGCGTTGTTGGGTTGAACGGGTTCGGATAATTCTGCATGAGCGCGTAGCTCTCAGGAACAGCAGATCCGATTTCCTCTGGTACTGCAACAACACCTCCCGTTGTCGTTGCAAGGATGAGTCCACTGTTCCCAACGACGAAGCCCGTATCGCGGCTGATGAAGGCAACATCGTACAGAGTGTTCGTGACCCCGCTTGGTTGCTGGCTCCACATCGCTCCGCCGTCGGTTGAACGCACAATGGTTCCCAGATCCCCGACGGCGTAGACATGCAATGCGCTGGCATAGGCAACTCCTTCGAGATCTCGTGTCGTCCCGCTGCTGCGCCGTATCCACGTTGATCCAAGGTTTGTCGTGTGCAGTATCGCGCCAGAGTCACCCACTACTGTCCGGTCGTTCGGATCTGGGGGGTAGTACGCGATCCCCCGAAGGAATGGTATCAGGCTGGGCGCCTGGCCGGTCCAATTCGTTCCCGCATTTGTCGTGAAGGAAATCCTTCCATCTATTCCACTTGCTCCGACAGCATGACCCGTGACCGAGTCTTTGAAGGCAAGATCGAAGACACGAACCATGGGTGGCGGTGTCGAGGTGTTCGTCCATGATATACCGCCGTTCGTTGTACGGTAGACACGGCCAAGGGTGGACGAGCCAATGTACCCGTATTGGCTGTTGACGAATCTGACCGCAGAGAAATCTTCCGAGCCCGGCGAGGCTCCCGTCATCCAATTGACGCCTGCATCGCTGGAGTAGAAGACAGTACTGGAGGAGACACTACTACGGTCACCCACCACCCACACCTCCCGAGTGCCTGGAACGATGCAGACGTCACGAAGAGTATAGCCAGTAGTGGTTATAGACCAGGACGCTCCGCTGTTCGTTGATCGTCGAATGTTATCGCCCGCTCCGGCCGCAACACGAGTCGTTCGAGTCATGGCAATGCCGCGCAGCACGTTGAGCGTGAATGACGTTTGCTGCACC
>CAYHRX010000005.1:21664-23258 GCA_964359075.1 uncultured Chitinophagales bacterium | reverse complement strand
AGGTCGCACCGCTATTGGTCGTCCGCAGGATGAGACCATCTGCGCCGACAGCTGTGAGCTCGTTTGGATCGGTGGGGAAGTATGCAACCCCATGCAAAGCACTGACTACACCAGTTGTTTGTGGCAGCCATGTTGTTCCCCCGTTGGTGGTCAGATAGATTCTTCCTTCCTCTCCAACGATTGCCGCGCGATTGTTGTCAAAGAAAGAGATTCTGGCTAACGCACCGGGGTCAGGGGTTCCGCCACCAACCCATGTGAGTCCGCCGTTTGTAGATCGGAGGATCGTGCCGCTGTCTCCGACAGCAGTAATAACATCAGGCTCCGATGGGTAGTGATCTACTCCATTCAGTTTGTGTGGTGTGCCGCTGTTCTGAGCAATCCATGTTCCTCCTCCGGTTGTCGTGCGGAAGATAGTGCCGTTTGTTCCTACCACAGTTCCTGTGTTTGCATCAGAGAATGAAACTCCGTTAAGCTGGAACGGAGAGACCACTCCGCCACTGGACCACGTCAAGCCGGCGTCGGTTGTCTTGATAACGGTTCCGAGTTCTCCCACAGCGTAGCCAACGGTGGGTGTGGGGAAGTCAACATCGTGCAGTCTTCGAGTCGCGGGGCTGGCTCTGGTCGACCAGCTCTGGCCGCCGTTTGCCGAGCGGAGGATTCTCCCCTGGGCGCCCACAGCAATTGCTATAGCCGATGCACCCGTATCGGTGAATGCCACATCGAAGATATACCGAGGATCGAAACCCTCGTGCCATGTCTGCCCTCCATCCGTTGATCGGCGGATGACGTAATTCGATCCCACTGATACTAGATTCGAAGGGTCGGTGGGAAAATAATCGATCGCAAGAAAACCGTTGCGCGTGTTGCTCTGGCGGGCAACCCAGCCCTGTTGAGCCACAACACTATCCAGAAAACCACCGAGCAGCACCACACCGACACAAGCAGCAAATATATTCTTCATATCAACCTCCCTATGGTTTACCTCAGCAAGAGGAGTTTCTTCACATCCACGAATTGAGTCCCCTCCGCACCAGTTGCCACGATGCGATAGAAGTACAACCCGCTGGCAAGTGATGATGCATCAAACGTCACTTCATACCTGCCGGAAGGGAGATTGTCGTTGACGAGAGTGGTGACTTCGCGGCCCAGGAGGTCGTAGACCCGTAGGGACGTTGCATACCCACTCAAACCGCCTTGGCGGTCAGGTAACGCCGCTGCAACGTTGGGGAGGGAGAATCGAATCTTTGTGGTTGGGTTGAACGGGTTGGGGAAGTTCTGGTTTAGTTGGTATGAATCGCTTCTTCCTATTTCATCATCAAGGGGACTTGAAGTAACGCACGCACCGTACTCATAAGCACCGATATCAATCTGCCCTACGCTGCGAGGACAATTGTCGAAATCGACCACTGGTGCATCGGGCAGGTTCGTTCCATTGTTTATTGCCAATGCACCGGCCCGGAGGTGGAGATTCGGATTGGTTCTGAGGGTATCCATAAAGAGACTGTCAGATCCAAAGACGACTTTTGTATGGGCATCCTGCCCCGAAAATGTTGTCCAAACTCGGGATAAGGCAATCGCAAAACTAAAAAAACTA
>CAYHRX010000005.1:0-21654 GCA_964359075.1 uncultured Chitinophagales bacterium | reverse complement strand
GTTGTCCAAACTCCGTTTTGAATGTCTGTCAGTGAGAAATCGAGCTGGCTGGTTGCGATGGCACGGGCCGGGGCATTCATATGAAAGAGGTTATAATCGCCGCTGTACCATCTGATGGTGTCCCCATCGAAGTTCAGCCCGGTTTCATCTCCGCCCGCAAGGATACAATTGTACATTTCAAGTATGCTGCCACCCGCGGTGTTTTCAATGGCAATGTTGGCGTCTTCGCTTCCGAAGAAGGTACAGTTTATCAAGCGGGCCTTGACCCCCTTGTTTGTTGGTGCGTCAAAGTCCAGTTCAACATTCACGCGATTGTTGTATCCGACGCAGTTGACCATGGTGACACTGTCTCTCCAGAGTTTGTATCCCCCACCGTATGTGCAATGATGGGCTGAGCATCGCTCCAGCCTTATCCTTGCACCGCTGATGTCAAATCCATCCCCCACTCCGTAGGTTTCACAGTTCTGGAACAGGATGTTTGAAACGCCATCATGTCCGAGGCCAAAGCCATCACAGTTGCCAAAGGATGGCGTGGTACGGTATGCCTTGGTGTTCTTGATGACGCCGTTGTAAATCTGCATGCCGCTGTCGGGTGTTGCGTCAAATCCGGTCCCGCCGTCACCCCCATAGTAGTCGTACATGACGCAGCTGTCGACAACAAAATCATGGACGGAGCCTGTCATGTGGACTCCACCCATGACATTGGTTGCATTGACCCGTTTCAGTTCAATGAACTGACAGTTGAGAATCTCCATGGCGTTGTGCAGCCAGTTCCTGATCGTAAAGCCTCTGAATCTTAGGTACGAATGAGTGATGATCGAACCATTGTTCCCGGAAGTCACTCCAGTACCGTCGATGAACGCGTTTTCGCTGCCATAGGTTGAAATCGTGATGTAGCCACCTACAGTGCCACTCCTTACTGAAATCAACTGTTCATTGTAGACTCCTCCCCTCAAATACAGGACATCTCCAGGAAAGACTCGATCAATTGCAAATCCAATTGTTCTCCATGGACTCCCTATGGTACCATTCCCGGTTGTATCGCTGCCGGATGGGGAAACGTAGTAATCATTTGCCACCAGAGAAGACCTCCATAACAACAAAGAGCAAACAACCATGAAAACAGAACTCACAAGATTGGATTTCATATATACTCCGTCTTATGTGTTATCGCATAGAGGACTTCTTGAAGAGTAACGTGGCCTCCGGGTGGCTCTTTGGGCCATGAATGCCCTTTGCATCCATCCGGAGTGAAGTTACACTCGCAGCCGCATGTTTACAATGGCACCGATATGCTATTTTGACTCAGAAGGAGAGCGGCGGGAAAGATGGGAAAATCAAATGCGGAACGTGACTGGGTCGTGGTCTTACACCAGTCGTTGCCGGAGCGCCTTCGAGACAGCTTCGGACTTCGAGTGGACGTGCAACTTCTCGTAGATATGACGAATGTGGTTACGCACGGTGTCTACGCTGATGAAATGACGCTCGGCAATTTGCTTGTAGTCAAGGCCATCGGCAAGGGACTTCAAGAGCTCGCGCTCTCTCGGGGTGAGGCTCTCGCTATTCTGTGGCTTGGGGGCAAAATCCTTGAACATCTCGATCACCTGACGGGCGATACTTGAACTCATCGGAACACCTCCAGCCACGACCTGTTCAATTGCCGCAAGGATCTCCACAGGCGATGAGCGCTTCAGCAGATAGCCGCTCGCTCCTGCGCACACCGCCTGGAAGAGATGAGCATCATCCTCGTAAATCGTCAGCATCATGATCTTTGTCTCTGGATACAGCTTCAACACGCGCTTCACTCCCTCTATGCCGGACATGCCAGGGAGACCAATATCCATCAGAATGACCTGTGGTCTGGTCGAGTCAAGATCGTCCAGCAGCGTCTCACACCGGTCATAGGCCCCAACACATCTGAATCCCGATGTCGATTTCAGGATAAGTGCGAGACTGTTCCGCAAGTCCGGATGATCCTCAACGATGGCAACACCGATATCGGGCATGTGCGCTCTTGAAATGCTTCTGCTGAAACGTAGTGAGTTCATTCCAGTTCTGCCATAGCATATTTATGCTATTCTTACATCGAGGCGGAGCGTTGTCCCTTCACCAGTTCGTGAGTCAACACTCAGTCTGGCGCCAATCATCTCCGAGCGCTCCTGCATGTTGCGGAGCCCGTGTCCGCCACTTGCAGACAAGGAATCGAAGCCCTTGCCGTTGTCATGAAGAGAAAGCTCAAGACTACTCTCATGTCGGGTGCAGGTGAACTCAACATACGTGCAGTGGGAATGGCGAAGGATGTTGTTCAGACCCTCTTTGAGAATGAGGAAGATAGTTCTCCGGTCGTCTGCCGAGAGAAGGTGCGGCTTGAAGTTCTCCGGGATGTTACTGCGAAACTCGACGCCCGATGCCAGACAGAGTTGACTCGCGTGCCGTTGGAAGTAGTTAAACACTTCTCCAAGCTGGTCTTTGCGCGGATCAACGGTCCACACAATTAGACTGATGTTCTCCATGACCTCGCGAGAGAGATCCCTGATACGGCCAAGGAGCTCAGCAACTTCCCCTTTTGTGCTGGGCAACTGCTTCTGGATGACATCGGAATAGATCGCAACGCTTGCAAGCGACGAGGCGATATCGTCGTGCAAGTCCGCGGCGATCCGCGTGCGCATGCGCTCGACCTTGAGCATCTGTCCAAGCCGGTAGCGGTGGACTGCATACACGAATGATGTTGCGGCGGCAAGGCACAGCAGGATGAACCACCAGGTTTGCCAGTAGGGTAGCCCGATAGAGAACGCGAACTCAGCTGCGTTTGGGGAGATGCTTCCCCAAACGTTCATCGCACGCACGGTGAACTTGTACCTGCCTGGGGCCAGTATCGGGAATCGCACGTCGCTTTGCATCGAGAACGGCGACCAATTGGCGCCTGCCCCATCAAGGCGGTAGGAATAGAGCATTCCATGGGGGTACCGCAAATCCAGCCCGAAGAACTGGAAGCGAATGTCATTCTCGTCGTGCCTCAGCTCAGCATTGTTCAGAAGGGAATCAGTGAGCTTGCTCTCGATCTTTGAGAAGATCACTCGAGGCGGGATGTGTGTGGTCCGGATGAGGTCGGGGAATATTCTCGATGCGCCATTGGAACCGCCAACCCAAACCGTACCGCTCTGGTCAACGAGGATTCCGACAGGGGACACCCCAAGCAGTCCGTGGTCGTGTGAGAACCTCGTGAAGCGCTTCCCGTCGTACCGTATTACTCCGATCGATGAAGTAAACCATAGGTCACCACTCCGATCAACGGCGATCCCTCCAAACTCCCTGACCCGCAGAGATGAAAGCTCTGGAAATGTCTCCACCTGTGGATGCGCTGAGTCTCCGCGCCAACGGGCAATGCCATTATTCGTTGCGATCCAAAGTTGTTGTGTTCCAGGATGGAGAATTATCTCGTCTACCTTGTTCGAAGGAAGTCCATCTTTGACCGTGTACTGCCGCATGCGCCCACCTTTGAACCTGAGCATGCCATCCCCCACCGTGCCGCACCAGATACTTCCGTTGGGGTCTTCGAATGTTGTCATCACCTCGCGGGTCGGATAACCGTCGGCAACCAGCCATCGCAGGATGTGTCCATCCTTCTGAATACACGAGACACCACTATCTCTCTTCACAACCCATTGGTTCCCCGCCCGATCTTTGAATTTCATTGTGTATGCGCGGACCAACGGTTGCATCAGAATAGCGTTCGGAACGTCTTGCACGAGCGACACACGGAACTCCATCCCATTCTCCAGGTGCGCTATCACCGATGACCGACCTTCTGTTGGAGCGAACGCGAGAACTCGACGCAAGGGTTTCCCCTCCATGCTTTGCGATAGAACATGGATGACATCACGGGTTACGATGGAGATGCCCTGATCACCCCCAACGTAGATGTTCCCTCTCCTGTCCTCTCCGAAGCATTGCACCGTGTTCGCGATCAGGCCATCCTCTTTGCTGTAGTTGCGTATGCCAAGCTCATACAACTGGCTCAGTCCTCGAATCGATCCAATCCACACAGTCTCTTCAGCACCAACAAAGATCGAATACAGATTGTCCGTGAGAAGCCCGTTGCGTTCTCCAATAACCTCAAGGACTCCTCTTTCAATCTTCACAAGACCCTGGCCGTACGTTGCACACCACAGTATTGGCCCAGACCATGCGAAGTCAGAGATCCGAAGCTCAGCGAACCGAGGATGAATGAAACTTGGGATCAAGGAATCCCCGGAGGAGACATACAAACCTTCCTCCATCTGGACAAGAACTGACCCGTCCGGGTGCCGCCCGAGCGCTCTCCCTCCTCGTGCCTTCTGCCAGTATCGAACGATCCGCCCCTCTGAGATCAAATGCACTCCGTTCAGCGATCCGATCCAGATGCGGCCGGAGCTGTCTTCGATGATCCTCCAGACTTCGTGCTTAGCAAAGACTTCGGGCAGGACGACATCGAACATTAGTCTCCCAAGTAGACGATCCGTCTTCCTGAGAACCATCAAGCCCTTCTCTGTTCCTGCCCAGATGTTTCCCTTATGATCTTCAAGCAGTGAGAATACCGAGGTGCCCAGAATCCCATTGGAGTCGCTTAGGTGGAACCCTCTCCCGTTCCGAAGATATGCCAATCCATTCCCCTCCATACCAAGCCAGAAGTTCCCCTCACTGTCTTGCAGGAAGCACTTTGCATAGAAGTAGTCAATCGAGGGCGATGTCTCAATTCTCACAAACGAAACGCCGTCAAAACGACAAATGCCTCCACTTGTTCCCACCCACAGGAAGCCACTCTTATCTTGAGTAATTCCGGCGATCATCAATTTCGGAAGGCCACTCTCAGTCCCGAAATGCCGAAAAGGGTAATGCTGCGAGAGACTGCTATGCGGTCCAAGAACCAGGATTGTCAAATGAATCATGAGTAACGATCTGTGAGATAGCATCGTCAGTTCACCCGTCTCACAATGCGCAGTAACATAAATGGATGGATTTTTGCATGAAGGACCTTATCTCTCGCACACAACCTTCCCGGCAACTACCGTCATTTCAACCTGAGTCTTCTCGATCTTCACAGGGTCAATCGTCAGGATGTCGTCAGAGAGGACAACGAAGTCGGCGAGCTTGCCGACGGAGATGGATCCCTTCTCGTCCTCTTCAAAGGCGGCATATGCGTTGCTGATCGTGTACGACTCAATGGCTTCCTGCACGCTGATCTTCTGTTCGGGGATCCAGCCGTCAGGATTCTTCCCATCGGTGGTGCGGCGGGTGACGGCAGCGTAGATGCCGAGGAGCGGGTTCAACGACGCGACCGTCCAGTCGCTGCCAAAGCACATCTTCACTCCACTGTCCAGAAATGTGCGGAAGGGGTACGTCGTCTTGCACCGCTCGTGACCGATGCGACCCTCAGCCCAACGGCCGTCATCAATCGCATGGTAGGGTTGGACGGAGGCGATGACCCCGAGCCGGGCAAACCGAACGAAGTCCTTCGAATGGATGTGCTGGGCATGCTCGATGCGGAAGCGCCGGTCCCACATCGGATTCTGTGTGATGATCTTCTCAAAGAGATTGAGCATCAGACTGTTTGCGCTGTCGCCGATTGCATGGATCGAAAGCTGCAGTCCGGCCTTGTCGGCAGCGAGTGCCCACTTCTCAAGTCTGCCGTCGAGGACGATATCACTTGGAAGCCCGCGTGTTGTTGGATCGTTGACGAATGGCTCGTAGAAGAGCGCCGTCGTTGATCCAAGCGAGCCGTCGGCAAATGCCTTGAGCGAGCCGAGACGAATCCATTCATCACCATAACCGACTTTGATCTTCTTGTTGATCAGATCGTCCGTCAGGCCAATCGGCAGACGAGAATAGAAGCGCGCAGTGAGTTCGCCGCTCGCCTTCAGCTTTCTGTAAGTCTCAACGTCAGCCCAGGATGACATGTCCTGAATGCTTGTGAGTCCGTACTTGCGCGCCTCGGCAAGTGCCAGCCGTGCTGCTTCCAGCATTTCGGATTCGCCGGCATCGGGTACCAGCCTGTACACGACACCCATGGCTTCATCCTTCAGCACTCCGGTCGGTTCCCCAGTCTGCGGATCCTTCACAATTGTGCCGCCCGGTGGATCTGGTGTATCTCTTGTGATGCCTGCGAGCTTCAGCACATGGCTGTTCGCCAGTGCCATATGCCCATCGTAGCGGTTGACGAACACAGGCGTATTGGGTGTGTACTTGTCGATCAGTTCTTTTGTGGGGAGTTTTCCCCCCGGCCAGTTGTCATGATCCCAATCTCCGCCGGTAATCCACCGCGCCGGGTACTTCTCCACCCACTGTTTGATCCTGCGGGCGAACTCAGCCTCGTTCTTTGCATCACGCAGATCGACGTTCTGCAATTGAAATCCGCCGCTCATGAAGTGCGTGTGGTTGTCGATGAAGCCGGGAAGCATCAGCTTCCCCTTCACGTCGATCGTCTTCGTGCCGCTGCCCATGTACGGCCTCACCTCTGCACTCGAACCAACCGCAACGATCTTGCCATTCTTCACCGCAACGGCTTGTGCCGTCGGTTTAGACTTGTCAACCGTCCAGATGTTCGCGTTTGTGAAGACGATGTCAGCGTGCTGTTGAGACACAGCGAGAGAGAATGCGAAGAGTGAGAGCAGGGAGAAGAGACGCAAGGGAGTATGGAGAGTTATCTGTTACAAGTTAATTCTTTCTTTGAGAAAAACAACGCCTTCATGCTCAAGGAGTGTCTTCTGCCTTTGGTACGCGCCGGAGCGTTTTGGAAGCGAGATCATGCCCTTCGAGTTCACAACGCGATGCCAAGGAATGTCAGAACCATGCGGAAGATTGTGAAGAGCGTAGCCAACAAGACGAGCGCGACGGGGGAATCCGCAAAAGCGCGCAATTCCCCCGTACGTTGCAACTCTGCCACGAGGAATCCTCTGCACCGCATCCCAAATTCTCGCGTAAATGTCAGATGGACTGCGGTGCATCGGCGCCTAGAAGTCTACGGGTCCGACAAATTTCGCCAGTTCTCTGGCAGAGGCCTTCTCAATATCGGCATGCAGGCTGTTGCCATGAGAGTCCATCGTGACGATGGCGGGGAAGTCCTTCACTCTGATGTGCCACATTGCTTCGGGCGTGCCGAACTCAAGCAGATCGACGCCTTCAACGTCGGTAATGCACTTCGTGTAGAACTGCGCCGCACCACCAATGGCGTTGAGGTAGACCGCACCGTGTTCTTTCAGTGCACCAAGTGTCCTCGCACCCATTCCACCCTTGCCGATGACCGCTCTAAGGCCGAACTTCTTGATGACATCTGCCTGATAGGGTTCTTCGCGGGAACTTGTCGTTGGCCCGGCTGCCGTCATGCGCCACTTGTTACCTTCCTTCATCACCACAGGACCGCAGTGATAAATGACTGCACCGTTGAGGTCAACCGGCGCATCGTGGGTCATGAGGTGATGATGAATTGCATCCCGGCCTGTGTGCATAATGCCACTCAACAGAACGACGTCGCCCACCTTCAAGCTGCGGATCTGTTCAATGGAGATGGGAGTGTTGAGATGCACCTCGCGGCCGGTTGCAGGCAGTCCCTGCTTCTTTGCCATCTTCACCATCGGCGTGTCGTCCTTGTAGAGCCACTGCTTAATCTTCCCGGTCTTCGAGTCAAGAATCACACCGAGCCTGCGGAACGCCCAGCAGTCGTACGCCACCGAGACAAAGTAGCTGGCGGGCAGCCGGTGGTAGACGCCTATCTTGCATCCGATCAGCGTGGAGTTTCCGCCGAAGCCCATCGTCCCGATGCCGAGCTTGTTCGCATTCTCCATGATGTAGCTTTCGAGCTTGGCAAGCTCGGGGTTCGGGTTGATGTCGTCGAGTGGTCGGAACAATTGCTTCTTTGCCAGAGAGTAGCCGGATGCCCTATCGCCACCAATTGCCACGCCGATGGCTCCAATGCTGCATCCTTGGCCCTGGGCTTGATACACGGCATGCAGCGTGCACTTGCGGACACCGTCGAGAGTCCTATCGGCCCGGCCAAGCTGGTCAAGCGTCACCGGTAGTGAGTACTGGATGTTCTTGTTCTCGCATCCACCACCCTTAAGGATCAGGCGCACGTCGATATCATCGTTCTCCCATTGTTCAAAGTGGATGACCGGCGTGCCTTCACCAAGATTGTTGCCTGAGTTCTTGTTCGTCAGGATGTCCACCGAGTTTGGACGAAGCTTTCCAAGCTTGGTCGCTTCGGCAATCGCTTCCTTGATCATCCTCTTCATGACAATCTGGTTTGCTCCAACAGGAGTCTTGATTTCGAATGTGGGCATGCCGGTATCCTGACATATCGGAGCCTGGGTGTCGCACGCCATGTCGACGTTCTCGGCAATCGCTTGCAGCGCCAACGCCGACTGGGTGCCAGGTGTCTCCAGATCCATTGCTCGCGTTATCGCCCTGCGGACATCGGGCGGAAGGTTGGATGATGCTTCGATGACAAGTTTCAGAATGCTATCTTTGAAATGTTCCATCGGGTATTCTCCTCGAGTTTTAGGCACCGGTATCAATGGTGCGCGTAGAGCGGTCTGTGTGCATACGGAATTGGATCTTCGATGCCGGCAAGCTGAAACCCACGCAGTCGCAATGCGCAGCTATCGCACACACCGCATGCGACATCTTCGCGCTGGTAGCATGACCATGTAAGATGAAACGGAGCACCTAACGCAACACCACGCAGCACGATTTCGGCCTTCGACATCTCAATCACTGGTGTGACAATCTCAATATGTGTTGTTGGCCTTGTCCCTGTCTTGATCACCCGACTGAACGCCTCGTAGAATTCCCTTCTGCAATCAGGGTAGCCGGAAGAATCCTCCTCCACGGCACCAACGAAGATCGCCCTTGCTCCAATCACTTCGGCCCAGCTGACTGCAACTGACAACATGTTGGCATTTCTGAAGGGGACGTACGAGCTTGGGATGCCTGTCTGCTGGAGGTTCGCCTTGCTGACGGGAATGCCCTGGTCAGTCAGGCTCGACCCACCGATCTTCGAGAGATGTTCCATCGAGACGACAAGGCGGTGTTCAGCGTGGTAATGGTCAGCAAGGTTATGGAAGGCCTGAAGCTCGCGGGCTTCGGTTCGTTGGCCATAGTTGAGATGAAGAAAGGCAAGGGTCTGTTCCTGTGCAGCAATCGCAGTAGTTACGCAACTGTCCATGCCGCCGCTTGCAAGAACCACTGCCTTCGGTTTCATCACACACCCCTCGTTGCAGGCTCCCAGACGTACTTATGCATCTGCAACTGGAACCTGACGTTCAGCCCGCTTTCAAGGATCCATTCGGCAAGCGTCACCGGTTCAAGCACGCCGAATACCACCGACATGAGCACCGGACAACGATCGATCAGGCCATACCTCCGGATAGTCTCCACAGACCAGTCGAAGTCCTCCCGGTTTCCAATGACGAATTTCACCTCGTCTGTGGGTCGAAGGTGCTCGATGTTCGTCCAGAGGTTCTTCTTCAGCATTCCGCTGCTCGGACATTTGAGATCCATGATGCGCTTGACGCGCTGATCGACGCGGGAGATATCAAGACTGCCGCCGGTTTCCAGAAGCACTTCATATCCCTGATCGCACAGGGCCGCCATAAGTCCGTATACGCCTTCATGCATCAGTGGCTCTCCGCCGGTGATCTCCACAAGATTGCACCTGTAAGAGCGCACCTTTTGGAGAACCTCGTCAACCTCCATTGACGATCCCTCATAGAAGGCATGCTCTGTGTCGCAGTACGTGCATCTCAAATTACAGTAGGTGAGGCGAACGAACACGCAAGGCCGTCCCATGTGACTGGATTCGCCCTGCATGCTGTGGAATATCTCGTTTACAACAAGCGGTGACATGGAATTCAGGGAACTCTGAAAAAAAGGTAGCAAGAAGGGGCAGGAAAAGCAAGAAAGGTCTGAGGGTGGGAGAAACAGGATGGGGCGTGGAGAGTCTATTGCACTGGCATCTTCAACGACCGTTCTTCTTCATACGTGTGAGGCAGTTCAGGATTGAAGCAATGACCAGGTCTTCGTCAAGAGGCTTGAGGATGAAGTCACTCACACCCAAACGCTTGCCCGCAATAAGTGTGTCTCGGTCTATCCGCGTTGCAAGAAACAGGAACGGTAGCTCGCGTGTTTCCACGTTGGTCCGAATCCAAAGAAAGAGATCATAGCCAACAGATCCGTTTTCAAAGTTCACCTCAGAGACCACCATGTCTGGTCGGTAGGTGGACATGACTTCGATGGCTTCATTGTAGCTGCCCGCTCCAACAGCGCCGAAGCCGTATCTCCGCAATGTCGAGGTCAACGAGGTCAGTACTCTCTCATCCTGATCGACGATCAGCAACAATTCGTTGCGACGTCGTCTGCGATTCCCAGCTATCTCACTGCCATCGCCACCCTCTCTTTCAGCAATGAAGGATGTCGAGGTCAAGGATCTAACGAAGTACTCAATTCGTTTGTGCAGAGACTTCGCAGCCGAATTCTCAGGATCGAGTTGGCACACAGTCTTAAGGGTCCCCAACGCCGCGCCGTATCGAGCCATCTGCAAAAACTCTTCTGCACGCTGTAAGTAGTGCTCGATCTTGGCCTGTTTGAAAGTCCGTCCGGCCACAAGCGCATCGGAAGTTGTCTCAGTGGTATCCAACGTGAACTCTCCAATGATGAAATCGTATGGGAATGGTAGATGGGCTGTACCCAAGATAGGTGAAAGACCTATTCGAGGCTGTGCCAGAAATCACCCGTTTCCAGCGGGGAGCAAATACACCACTATGGGTGAGCTACGAGGGGGAGGATAGAGGGGGTTGCGGGAGGAAAGGCAGCGTCCGGGGTGTCGGCTATTTCTTGATAAAGTCTTGATTTTCAAGAAGCTGCTCGGAAGGCACATCGCGCAGTTCTTTTGCCGGTACTCCAGAGTAGATTTTCCTTGCAGGCAAGTTCCTGGTGACAACGGCCCCAGCCGCCACGAGCGAATCCTCACCGATCTCTTTGCCAGGCAGGATTGTCGCATTGGCACCTATGCGACCACCTTTTCTCAGTACAAGTCCTTTGAAATGCTTGAATCGTTCCTTGGTGCGTCCAACAAAATTATCATTGCTTGTAGCAACGCATGGAGCAATGAAGCACCGATCTTCCACGGTAGAGTAGGCTGCGAGGTAGACATTGGTCTCCAGCTTGCAATATTCACCAACTGTGCAGAAGTTCTCGATGGCCACTCCCCTGCCAACGATTGTGCCGTCTCCAACTTTCACATTCTCTCTGACTGTTGAGAGGTCAGCAACAAGGACTTTGTTTCCGATTGAACAGCCTCGGTAAATGACAACGGATGTCCCAACAATGCAATCATCGCCAATCACACACGGCGGCAGCACGTCGTTTCTTGTCGTCGCGCTGCTGACAGCTTTCATCGGTAGCTTGCCAATGACGGTGTTGTCGTCGATTCGGACGTTAGCCCCGATGGAGGTGTCGGCGTGAATCACGACATTATTCCCCACGATGCATCCGCTGCCTATGACGGCGTTGTTTCCGATAACAACGTTGTGTCCCAACACTACGTCGACAGCGATCCTGGCGCTCTGCGCAATTACGGTTTCAGGCATACTTGGTTTGTTTGATTTCAATCGGGATGCCGCCTTTGTCGAGTGACTCCTGGGCTGCTTCCATCACCTGGAGCACAACCAGCCCGTTTTGGCCATCCGTTAAGGGTTTCTTCCCATTCGCTATGCACTCAAAGAAGTGTTGCTGTTCGATCTTGAGTGGTTCTGTTGGACTGATCTTTGGGATAAGGATGTCGCCATCCCGGATCATTAGCTCATTTCCATGCGATTGCATTTCCGGAATTCCGGGGAGGGAGAGGAGATCGCCCTCACCAACTTCCAGTCCAACTCCTTTGTCGAAGATCTTCAGTTTGCCCGTCGTTTCCATGTCATCAAAGATGACCATCTTTCTGCTACCGACAATGGTGAACTTTCTCATCTTGTGCGGATCAAGCCAGCTCACGTGGCCATGAGCAAGCAGGCCGTCTTCGAACGCGAGGTGATAGAAGACCACATCAGGCAGGTTCTTGCTGATGAACTTCCCTCCGATGGCGGAGACCGACACGGGAAGCTGACCCGTCAAATAGAGCATCACGGAAATGTCATGCGGAGCCAAACTCCAGAATGCATTCTCTTCGCGTCGAATGGTCCCCAGGTTCACGCGCTGGGAGTACAAGTACAGCATCTGTCCCAGGTTGCCTGAAAGAATTTCACGGCGAATCCGGTTGACGGCGGGATGATACAGAAGCAAGTGCCCCACCATCAGAACCAGTTTGTTTTGACCCGCCGTCTCAATGAGGTCAAGCGCTTCCTCCGACCTCAACGTGAGGGGTTTCTCGATCAAACAGTGTTTGCCAGATTCCAGGCATTTCTTGCCAATGTCATGGTGGGTCTCTGCACCCGACGCTATGATAACGGCTCCAACATCAAGGTCCGTGAGAACATCTTGCAGCGACCTGGTTGTCCGCACCGAAGGCGCAACGGTCTTTGCCTGCGCAAGACTCTTCTCAGAAACATCACACACAATTCTCAGCCGTTCACCGAGCAGCTGGTTTGCACTCCGGACGTGGTTGATTCCCCATTTCCCGCATCCGATGACGCCAACACCAATCTGTTCCTTCATTCAGATTCCCTTTGTTGGGTCACAATATAAAGAAGGTTTTGGAGAAATGCTCAGGAGACCAATCGGAGAAGTATATCGGCAATCTTCTTGCTTGCACGCCCGTCCCCATACGGTTGGCGCTGCATTGCTGTTGGGAGAGAAGCTCTTGCTGCGTTGACAATAGACTCAGGGTTGACCCCCGCAAGCACGTTCCAACCTCCTTCGAGTGTCTCGACCCATTCAGTTTCATTTCGCAGTGTCACGCACGGTGTTTTCAGGCAGTATGCCTCCTTTTGAACGCCCCCACTATCGGTTAGAATCTTCCTCGCGTTGGCTTGAAGCGCTAGCATATCAAGGTATCCGACCGGTTCGATGAAGCGCACGTTCTTCAGGTTCTCGGGCTGCAGGCTGTGTTGTTGCATGAAGTCCCTCGTCCTCGGGTGAAGAGGGAGGATGACGGGCGCATCAAGCTCGCCGAATGCTTTCAGGATCCCAGCCAGAGTTGTGACATCATCGGTGTTTGAAGCTCGGTGAATGGTCGCGAGGTAGTATCTCCTATTCTGAATCCTCAGCCTTTCAAGGATTACCGAGTGCTTTTCGATCCGGGACTGATTGGATATCAGCGCATCAAGCATAACATCACCAACGAGATGAGCTACACTCCTAAGGCCCTCGCGCGCGAGGTTTGCCATCGCAGCCTCCGTCGGACAGAAGAGGAAGCGTGATACTCGATCTGTAATAATGCGGTTGATCTCCTCCGGCATTCCAGCATTGAAGCTCCGCAATCCAGCCTCGATATGCGCAACCGGAACATTCAGTTTCGCTGCGACCAATGCCCCTGCAAGTGTGGAGTTTGTGTCGCCGTAGACAACAGTGAGATCAGGGTTCTCCTTCTCCATGACCTCTTCAAGTGCGGTCATCATTGTCGCGGTTTGTACAGCATGACTCCCCGATCCAACGCCAAGATTGTATGACGGCTCCGGAAGTGAAAGGTCCTCAAAGAACACCCTCGACATACTGTCGTCATAATGCTGACCCGTGTGGACGATGATGTGCGTGAACTTGCCTTCAAACGCACGCGCCACCGGGGCAAGCTTGACAAATTGCGGACGGGCTCCAACTACGGTGAGGACTTTCTTCATCGACCACTCATGATTGAGGCATGCTTGCGTACACCGTGGAGACGACAGAGTTCGCCAGCGAAACCACGGATTCGCAATTTAGCAGAAACGGATACGTCTGGCTGTTGTTTGCAACATAGAGCCCTGGTGCTGGACCTTCAAACGGAGGGATATTCTTGTAGAAGTCGAGCGTATACAACGGCTCGACAAACGCTTCCCGCCCAATCCATACTGCCTCAACATCAGCCCTGTTGAACGAAGGGAACATCCGTTCAAGGTTGCCAAAACACTCTGCAGTAATGTCATCATCCGTGCGTGACAGCCATCGCTTGTTTTGCGGTGAAACGTACTTCGGGATGTACACCAGATGCCTGCCATTCATGAGAGAAGGATCAATCACGTTTGTCGTTTCTATGATGCCGGTGTATGGTGTTGTTTCATCCGCCAGGTTCAACGTGTGAAAGTGTGTGAGCCGCTTCTTCATCACCAGCAGAGTGCAGACGATTCCCATGTATTCAACTTGCGAAGAGTCCCTATCCCGCAGTTCCTCGGGCAGCAATCTCTGATACTGTGGATGTGGAAGAGTCGAGATAACAACATCATGATTGCGTTCTCTGCCATTCACAACAACGCCTGTGATGCGGTTGTTCTTGAACACAATATGGTCGACGGCGGTGTTTGTGAAAACTGTTCCACCAAGCTCATGGATCTTGCCCTGGAGCGTGTCCACAACAACTTGAATGTTGCCCCTGATGTGCCCCATCACTTCACGTTGAGATATCTTGCGTCGTGTGGACGCCATGCGTCTGACACGCGACCAGATGTACGTCATCGGGATCGTTTCATACCGTCCATCGAACTTCGCCTTCAGCAACGGCTTCCAGAATCTCTCGAAGAGAGTCGTGCCACCTTTTGAGATCAAGAACTTCTCGATGGACACATGCTCAAGCTCGTGCCAGTCCTTCTGCATCTTGCACCACTGAAGGGTCAATGCAAGGCGGAACCTGTCTGCGACCGAGAGCAGCGGGAAGCGAAGATACTCGCTGACGGTCGCCATGGAGTAGGTCTTCCCGTTGAAGTAGAAGCCGGCTTTTGTTTCCGTGAAATAGATCCTCTCGCCGAGCCCGATCTCCTGTATCAGGCTGATCCAGTTCCGGTCACTCATCAAGATAACGTGATAGAACCGATCCATTGAGAGGCCGTTCAGCGTGATCGAGCGAACCAAGCCACCCACCGACGAGTCGCGCTCGTACAGCGTCACCGCATGACCATCCTTGGCGAACCGGTAGCCGAGCGTCAGGCCGAGTATTCCTGCACCGATGATTCCTATGTTCGCACGTTCCTGAGGCGGAACCCTGTGCGAGGTGTTTGTCCGGGCTATGGCAAGCCTCCAAATCTGAACTGTATCTCTTGCTTCACTTCCCGAACCAAAAACGAGATGTAGTCCATGATTGTACGCCACACCTTCATCTTGCTCTTTCCCTTCCGTTCATCGTACTGCAGCACCATGGGGATCTCGTCCATCTTCACACCGAGGCGTCGAAGTTTGAACAGGATCTCCGCCGCCACCGTAAACCCGTTGGTCTCAATAAACCCGTCGCCATAGCGGGAGACTGCCTCTCGCAATACATCGCTTCTGTACGCCCTGTAGAACGAGCTATAGGTGTGACAGTGCTTTATCGGAAAGAGCATCTTCATGACCAGATTGATCCCCCTGCTCATCACCTTGCGTTCGAATGAGAGACCACGCAACGCACCACCTGGTGCATAACAAGACGCCAGCACAACATCAGCACCCGCGTGTATCTTCTTCATCATCTCTGAAAGCAGCACAAGGTCACCCGTGTTGTCAGCCTCCAATGTGAAGATGATGTCACCGTCGTTCGCCATGGAAAGAGCAGAGCGAAACCCCGTGCGAAACCCTTGCGCAACGCCAAGGTTAGGCGAGTGATGCTCGATGTGGATTGGCATCCGCTTCTGGAACTCCTCTGCAACGGCCACCGTTCCGTCTGTGCTGCCATCATTGACGAGAACTACGCTGTAGGGAGAACCCAAAGATGTTGCCACAGCTTGGAGAGATGTGAAGAGTCGCGGAAGGTTTTGCTCTTCATTGTATGCAAGTATGACGAAGTGGTGCATTCCGGAGATCGCCCAATGAGCTTAGATCCAGATTGATGTCTGCCAGTCAATAGTGATCTTCAGGCCCTCTTCGAGACTCATTGTAGGCGCAAAGCCGAGCATGCGTTCCGCTTTCGTGATATCGGGAATCCGCCGCCGGACATCTTCGTACTTGCCGCCAAAGAACGTAGTGTACGGTATGAAATTCATCGGTGGCGCCCCCGCACCCCTCATCAGTTTCCAGATAAGCTCGGCAAGTTGAATGATGGTCAGCTCCCTTGTGTCCCCGATGTTGAAGATCTCGCCATCAGACTTCCCGCTTTCCATCGCGAGCACGGTCCCGGCCACAAGGTCATCAACATACGTGAACGAGCGAGTCTGCAGACCATCCCCATGTATGTCAATCGGCTTGCCATTGAGGATCGCATCGATGAACACCGACTGAGGCCCGCCCCACCACGTGGCGTGCTGGTTAGGCCCATAGCCTCCGAAGTATCTCACGATGGTAACCCGGGTCTTATGCTTCTCCGCGTATGCGAAGCACAGGTGCTCGTCGTAGATCTTTGAAGCAGCGTACGCCCACCGGGCAATCCCGGATTCGCCGAGCACAAGATCGTCGATCTCTCTGAAAGGTACACCGGGGTTCTTGCCGTAGACATCCGACGTTGAGGCAAACACGACCTTACAGTGCGTACGTCGGGCAAACTCCAACACATTTTCTGTGCCCTCAAGGTTGATGCGCAGCGTATCGAGCGTGTTGCCGTAGCGTGGAATCTTGTACGCCGCGAGATGGATGACATAATCAACATCGGCGATACCGTCCAGCGTCGGCGGCTCAGTGATGTCGGCCTGAATGAATGTGAACCTCTGGTGGCTCATGAGCGGGTCAATGTTTCGTTTGAATCCGTTGGCAAAGTTGTCAACGCCGATCACTTCATACCCTCTCTCCAGCAGAGTTCGTAGAAGGTTGGACCCAATAAAACCTGCCACGCCTGTAACCAGAACTTTCTTCGTATTGGACATTGCTCGCTCGTTAGTGTGCTGTCAGATGCATATATGCCGGAGTCTATCATAGAGAATTGGGCACAAAATAACAACCGGAGTTCATGAGAGCCATCATGAGTCCAGTCTCTTCCTCAGATCAAACACCATCAGGTCACTACGACTGACAAGAGAAAGGAAAGCCGACTGGAGTTTCTCAAGAAGCACCTCATTTGAACGCAGTCGCGCCGCGTCCTCACCAAACACAATAAAAAAGCTAGCCCCCTTCAGTCTCCGTTCTTCTATCATCTCTATCGTAACCCAGCCCAACGCGAGATACCATCCACGCCGCTGACTGAAGTAGAACATCTGGGGGGGTGTATCGATTGTTTCGGGTGTCTTGTCGTTACCATACGACGTCGCCACTACGATCAATGAGCCATCCGGCGTTGCGTCACGAACCTCCTTTGCATACTCTCTGATCGCCGCTTCCTGATCAAGGAACGTAATCGGCACCCGCGTTGCCCTGACAGCAACACCTACCGCGGCAATGACGACAAGTCCGAGCACACCAAGAAGGACTGCGCTTTGCCACCTCGGCGAGCGCATGATGCCGAATACTCTTCCTGCACGATCAATCAACCAGAACAGTCCCACACTTCCCAACGTGGCGATCACCAGCACCCATGGGAGTTGATAGTAGATCATGTCCTTGTTGCCTTCCGCAATAAGGATCGTGTAGATGACAAGGGCTGCACTCCACACGTGGAACACGTAGTGGACATTCTTTGATGGGCGAACGAAGAGAGCAAGAATGAAAAGCAGAAACGTGGCCGGGTTCGATACGGAAAGCACAATTCGCTTCGCCATGAGGATATAGAAGTCCGGACTGAGCAACAGCTCAGCGCGGGCAAACTTGTTGTAGCCGCCAGCGAGGATGCCGAAGGTATTGCCATACTCGAGATACAAGGAGTGTGCGTGGAAGTACCATAAGAACGGCGGCAACAGTGTGAGAACTCCGAACAACCAGAAGCGGAGTTGCCTGAGCGTTCCACTCCGATACTTGACGATGAACAGCAGCAGAAGCGGCAGGCCGATATACAACATCGTAAGCTTCAGGAGGACAGCGAGGGTCGTGAATAGTGCAGAGAGCAGGAAATCCTGGGTGCGATCTTCATCCACCCATCGAACGAGAAAGAACACGGACGCGACAACGGAGAGAAGCAACGGCGGCTCTACGAGGAACGTTTGACTTGCGAGTGAAAGCAGAGGCGAACTGGCGGTAAAGAGACCGGCCATCAACGCAACAGCGGGATCATACATTCTCTTGACAAGAGAATAGATGACAACTACAATACTGATGCCGCAAAGGAATGGGATGAGCAGCGCCCATACCTCATGCACGCCAAACATCTTGTAGAGAAGTGCTGTAAGGTATGGAACGAGCGGGAACTCCATCTCAACGTATCCGGGACCGGCGCCACCCCAATCGACTTGCGGGTAGAGGAAGCGGAAACCATTCCGCAGATAGTTCATCGTTATTCTTGACATGTCTGCCTGGCGCCAGCCGAGCGTAACGGTATCAAGATGAAAGAAGACACCGACCCGCGTAACAATCGTGAGAGCCAACAGGATTGGGACATGGTAGCGCTGCAGAGAAATTAGCAGACCCTTGAATCTGCCTGTGGACAACGGGGATGGCTCAACAGAGACGATACTCATCACGATGGTATGCTATTGATTTGATGTCAGAAATCAGTATGTTTTGTCACCCGAACGCGACCAATGGCTGAGAATCTTCACACACAATCCTTCCTCGAACGACTCGACCCTCGAGTGAAATTCTTCGCGCTGGTGCTGTTGGGGACCCAGGTGTTCGTATTCAATTCCGTCTCTGCGTTGTCACTGGCAGGCACGGTACTCCTCTTCGCTATTCCAGCTTCCCGAATATCCACGATGTTCCTGCTGAAACGGCTGTCGTCGATCTCCTTCTTCACCCTTGTGATCATCGCGCTCAATACGTTCACGGTCAGTGGTGACGTTCTGTTTGAGTTCATGGATATGTACGCAACTCGTGAAGGATTACTGCTGGGCGTCGAGCTTTCGGCAAGACTTGCCCTGTTGCTGGTCGCTGCAACCGTTTTCATCAGGACTACACCAATCCCTTCAATGATAGATGGAATTGAGGCAGCGCTTCATCCCTTGCGCCGTCAACTCGGTCCACTCATGCAGGTGCTGACACTTGCGTTGAACTTCGTTCCCCTCCTCATGCAATCAGCACACCAGATCAAGAAAGCCCAGGTGGCCCGGGGCGCAGACATCGAGCGAAGCATGTTGCTTCAGGTCCGTTTTGCAGTGGCTGCTGCCGTGCCCCTGTTTGCCATGGCATTCCGGTCTTCCGAACAACTTGCGCTTGCCATGGAATCACGCTGTTACGATCCTCATGCCGAGAGAACTCACTACAGCCAATTGAAGTTTAGACCGACCGATCGGCTCATAAGCGCTTTGATCGCAATCGAATTCACAGTCTCCGCTTTGGTTTAGTGTCAGAGTCTTTCTTCTCAACCTCCAGACCGCAGATCTCTCATCATATCTCTTGCTTCACCAAATGTGTAGAACCGATGGTCGATGGCATGTCCCGTGTGTCTCATCCCATCCATGAACTGCACGACCTCTGGAAGTTGATACCCGTGCTGAGCAAGCACCGATTCGTCGGTAAGCAATTCTGCGACTGACCCGTCCTCCACAATTCGTCCTTTCTCCACAACAACAATCCTCGTCGCCACTTCGGCGAGGACGTCGATGTCATGCGAAACAAGGACAACGGTCAGTCCCTCTCCGTGCAATCGTCGCAGAAAGCGCATCACCATCTCCGCTCCGGCACCATCAAGCCCGACTGTCGGCTCATCAAGCAACAATGCCTGCGGTCTGGAAACAAGCAAACTCGCAAGCGCAACGCGTCTCGCCTCCCCCATGCTCAATGAAAAGGGTGAGCGGTTCAGCACACCTTCCGGGCGTAGTCCGACCGACTCAACGGCTGCTTCCGCACTCAGGAACCCCTGAGCGTCTTTTCCCCAGAAGTTCTTCAGCGCAAACTCCAGCTCATCCCGAACGGTCTCGCAGAAGAACTGTTGCTCGGGAAACTGGAATGCGAATCCGATGCGCCTTCGCAGCTCATGAATGAGCTTCACCTGCGACCAGATATCTCTCCCCTCCACCAATACCGTCCCCTGATCCGGCTGCAGCAAGCCGTTCATGATCTGCAGCAGCGTGCTCTTTCCGGCGCCTTCGTGACCGATCACTCCAACACATTCGCCTTGCTCAACGGTGAAGTTCAGTCGCTCGAACACGGGAGTAGAATAGCCGACCCGTGAGCGATACGAGAACGAGACGCTCTGAAGCTGGAAGTTCATACGGCCACCCTCAACCTCTCGCTTGTCGGCACGGGCACTCCCATCTGCAATAGTGACTCGACGTTCTTGAACACCTCCCCCGGCGAGCCATCGAACACCAGACGGCCTTCATGCATGACCAACAGCCGTTCACCGAGCATCGCCTCCCGCGGAAATTGAGTGATGAGAATGATCCCCACCGACGCTTGCATTCGGATGTCCCGAACCAAATCGAGCATGGCATTTCTCGAACGAACCGACAGAAGCGATGTTGCTTCATCGAGAACCAAGTACGAGGGTTCAAGGATCATTACGGAGGCAACGGCAAGGCGTTGCCGTTCACCGGCGGAGAGCGATGAAGGAGAAACGTCGTTCTTGCCATTGAAGCCGAAGAGTCCCAAATACTTCTCCACCCTCTCACGCATCTCCTCTGGTCCGGTCCCAATGTTCTCAAGCCCAAACGCCAGCTCGCGCTCAACAGTCACCGAGGTAATTTGCAGGTTCGGATCCTGAAAGACCAGTCCGACTTTCCGGCGAATCTCACGGCTGCGCGCATCGTCGTCAGTGCGAAAACCATCCACCAGTACTGATCCCCCAGTGGGCTTGCAAAGTCCATTCAGGCATCGCGCCAACGTACTCTTGCCTGAACCGTTTGAACCCATGATTGCCGTGAATGAACCTTCGGGGATCAAGAGCGTGATCCCGTTGAGCACATCTGGTGCGTCCGGAGCGTAACGGTATGTGAGATCGCGAACCTCAATCATGCGTGGTGGCCCGGACAAAACGGCGTTGGAAACCAGGAGAGAGGTCATACGCAAGAGTGTCTCCGGATTCATAGACAATCATTCCTTCGACGCCAGCAGACTTCTTGATGAACTCCATTCCGTTCTGGCGTCCAAGCACAAACACAAGAGTTGAGAGAGCATCGGCGGATGTTGCATCCGGTGCAACAACGGTAACACTGACAACGCCACGCACGGGGTAACCTGTGGAAGGATCAACGATGTGATGATATCGCACGCCATCTTCAATGAAAAAACGCTGGTAGTCGCCCGATGTGGAGACACCACCAGTCCCCATCATGAACTTGCCGAAGAACCCCCCTTCCTTGCGGGGATGACGGATAAGGATTTCAGCGACGGTTGAATCGAGCATGCGCGTGCCTGCCCAGTACACTCCAAGGTTCCCTCCGATATCAACGATGAACTTCCTAAAGCCCCCTCTCCGCAACACCTGTACCGAACGATCGACGGCGTGGCCCTTGGCAATGCCGCCGAGATCGATGCCCATCCCCTTCTTTCGTAAGTAGACCTTGTTGCCGGCCAGAGAGATCAACCTCGAATCGATCAGCGGCAGCAACACGGCAATCTTTTCTTTTGACA
>CAYHRX010000004.1:0-25119 GCA_964359075.1 uncultured Chitinophagales bacterium | reverse complement strand
TCGTCCCACTGACAGCAAGAGAACGGACATCCGTGTTCGTTAGACCTGAGTTGACTGCAGTCCAGCTTGTCCCGTTATTGGTGGAGAGAAAGACGCCACCGGCAAGAGTACCTGCGAAGAGATTCGTGCCGGAAACTGCAAGAGCAAAGACAGTAGTGTTCGTCAAGCCGGTATTGACCGCAGTCCAGCTTGTGCCGTTGTTGGTGGAAAGAAAGACACCACCAGAAGTCCCCGCAAAGAGATTCGTGCCGCTGAGTGCTAAAGCCAAGACACTCGTGTTGCTTAAGCCTGTATTGACCGCAGTCCAGCTTGCGCCGTTATTGGTGGAAAGAAAGACACCGTCGCCGACGCCGAAATTGGCAGTGCCGGCAAAGAGATTCGTTCCACTGACGGCAATGGCATTGACAAAACCACCGTAGGGTCCGTTGGTTTGAACCCACTGCGCTTGAACTGCACCGACGAGCAGGACTGAGAACAAGCACGGAAACAGAATCAAACGTTGTGTGTGCATGCGAAGGCTCCTTTCTTTTACAGTGCAAGAAACACTCTCCGACACTATCTGAGAACCATAAGCTTCTTCGTTTCAACAAACCCGCCCGCCTGGAGCTTATAGAAGTACACACCACTTGCAAGTCCGCCCGCATCCCATGTCACCTGATAGGTGCCAAGTGGTTTCTCCTCGTTCACAAGCACAGCCACCTCTCGTCCAAGTATATCGTAGACAGCGAGACGAACATGTGCAGCCTTGGGCAACTCATAGCGGATGGTTGTGCTCGGGTTGAACGGGTTGGGGTAGTTTTGTTCGAGGGCAAACGCCTGTGGAGTCTGAACCGATATTGCCTCCCGAACACCCACAACATTTCCACCCGTGAATCGAAGTAGAGTGCTGTTTGTTCCGCCAACCCATAACCCTGTAGTCGATGGTTTGCTCAATCGAACAAGATTGTTTCCATACGTCAGGCCTGTGAGTTCGGAATACCACGTTGCGCCTCCATTCGTGGTTGCCCAGATGGCAAGATCTGCAACCGCCCAACCTCGTGACGCATCGATGAATGCAAGATCCACAAACGTCGAAGGAAGGCCGGTGAGTGTGGCCCAGGTAATTCCGCCATTTGTGTACTTGTACGTGGAGTATGAACCAGATGCGTATCCAACCTGGGAAGTAGGGAAACTCAGGGCCTGAAGAGTCTCAAACGAAAAGGGGACCGGGTAAGGATTCCAAGTTAGGCCAGCGTCTGTTGTCTTGTATATGGAATCGCGCACCGGCACCCATCCGACACGTCCCGAAGCGAATTCCACGTCGAAGAGCGAGTTGCCAGTAGGTACTGACTGGTTCGTCCACGAGAGTCCACGGTTCGTCGTCCTGAGTACTGCGCCATACCAACCGGCAGCGTACCCCGTGTCGGCCGTAGGGAAGGACAGCCTTGTCAAGGAACCGATTGTGGAAAACGATTGGCTTGTCCAGGATGATCCACCGTTGGTCGTTCGGAGGATTAACCCTTGGTTAGACCTCTGGCCTACAGCAAAACCGTTCAACGAATCCACAAACAAAAGGTCAGAGATAAACTCACTTGTGTTCATGCGGGAGGGGTTCCAAGATAGGCCCCCATCTGACGTCATGTAGATGTAGCTGTTGCCGCCGACCCAGCCACGCGCATTGCTTGTAAACGATAGACCGAGGATCGAAAACGCCTGATCCATAGAGCGCGACTTGTTCGACCAAACGAACCCGCCATCGGTTGATTGAAGGATATACGGGGCAACGGTACCGCCAGACATTGGTTGGCCTCCCGCCCAGACTTCGTTAGCGCTTATGAACTGAACCGATTTCAACTGTGCTGAAAAACCACTTAGTATCTCCGTCCAGCCTTCGCCACCATCGGTGGTCTTCTGGATGTTGCCCAAGGAACCCACTGCTATCCCAACCAAAGAGTCGAAGAAGTCGACGGCTGCAAGGGAGTTCGTGGGCAGTCCCATCGGGAACGTCCAATGAGCACCGTCGTCCGACGACCTTAGAATGAGTCCATTGCTTCCCACTGTGACCATGGAACTTGGCGCACAAACATCGACATCGTTCATCACGTTCTCCAAACCCGCGAATTGAGCAGCCCATTGGTTCCCTGTGTTCGTCGTTCGTGCAACGCAAAGCCTGAGTGGGTACGAATTCGTCCGACCTATGATGACACCATTCGTGGAAGACCGAAAGACGATTGAGTACCATGTTACATCAGTCGAACCCGGAATGGAAACGGTCAGCCAGTTCGTTCCCCCATTGCTCGTTGAAAAAACAGATGTCCCCACAACCCATCCACGAGACGAATTCAGAAACGCCACGTCGTAAAGGCTTGCTGACGTGGTTGGAAGATTTTGCTGAAACCAAGCCAAACCCCCGTCAGTGGTTTTCAGAACAATCTGCGTTCCGAATTGTGATCCACCTACGATCCAACCGGTAAGGTTGTCGAGGAAGATAAGCTTTGTGAGACTGGTGTTGATACCAATTCCTGCAGGAACAATTGATTGTTGCCACCTAGTCCCGGAATCCGAGGTACGCATCAGTGTCCCACCCTCACCGATCACGAAGCCGGTTGTCGGACTGAGGAAGTAGACTTGATTGATCCGTTGTCCTGTTGGGTACGGGTTCACCCAGATCCAGGGAGATTGCTGCTCAAACAGTGGAATTGAGAATACAAGCAACAGGGTGAGTACGATTTTTGCTCGCACCATGATGTACCTCCTTTTACTTGATAAGTTGATACCACGGGATTAGGTAATTCGACAGTTGCCCCACTGCAAACATCCTGATAGCACGCCCGACATGGCCAACCTGGAATGAGACCTGTCTTGCCTATGCAACATGCTCAATGACGATGTGGCCGGAGAACCGCAACGATAAATTACTTCCGTCCTTTCTTTGCACTCACAGAATCGGCGACAAACTCATACTAATACGTGCGGCCGATTCCAAGTCCGAATAGAAGACCTGTTGGGGGGAGTGCCGCGGCAAACTTAAGAAAAAGGGGTCTTCTCCCAACTGAGTGGGTGGATTGTGAGTCGAAAAACGAGAATCGACTAATGTTATCAAGGTATTTGGTGTTTACGACGAGAGCATTTTTCCGTATCATGAACTATGCGCAAACACAAACGCCTTGCCGATGCTTATCGGTTTCCCCGCCAGAATGCGTAGCGGGCTGGCCGGATTCACTCCCTCAATGACGGTGAAGGGAGTCTTTGGTGATCCCAAAGCACGAGTCATCGAACTCAAACGCCGTCAAAAAAAACTCTCTGTCCTCTGTGCGGTCATGCGTCTCCTAGTTTTTACGACCGCAAGCGACGCCGTATTCGTGATCTCTCCTGCGGCGACACGCGGGTGTATCTGGAAATCGAACTGCGCCGTGTCCAGTGTCGGAGATGCAAGAAAGTGAGACAAGAACGGTTCGACTTTCTGGCGGACAATCCGTTCTACACCAAGCGGTTCGCCATGTATGTCGGCAAACGCTGCAGAACCTCGACGGTCTCCGATGTTGCCAAGGAACTGCACCTGGATTGGAAGACGGTCAAGGAGTTGGACAAACAGTACATGCGCGAGCAACTGCGTCGCGCGCCAGCACCACGCCCTCGCGTTATCGGCATCGATGAGCTGTCGATCCGTAAGGGACACAGCTACAGGATCGTGGTGAGTGACTTGGAACGGCATCGACCCATTTGGGTTGGCGGACGCGACCGTTCGGAAGAGAGTATGAACACCTTCTACACGTGGCTGGGACGCAAGAAAACAAGGCATATTCGCCTCGCGGTGATGGATATGTGGAAGGCGTTCGAAAACTCTGCGCACACCAACATTCCCCAGACAGCCATCCTCTATGACAAGTTTCATGTCATGCGGCACTTGGGTGAGGCGCTGGACAAGGTGCGCAAGCGAGAATACGCCCGCGTCTCGAAAGACGACCGTCGCTTCATCAAAGGGCAGAAGTACAATCTGCTGCGCCATCGAGAGAACTTGACACTCTCGGCAAAGCAAGCATTGCATACACTACTCAAAGCCAATAAGCGTTTGAACACTGCCTACGTCCTCAAGGAATCTTTCGGACAACTCTGGGACTATCGCTCTGAAGCATGGGCGCGTAAGTTCTTTGATAACTGGAAGTCCTCACTACGCTGGCAACGTCTGCAACCCTATCGAGACTTTGCCCAGCTCATCGAACGACACTGGGATGGTATTGCCGCCTTCTGCAAAGCAGAGAACAAAGTCTCTCTTGGTTTCGTCGAAGGTCTCAACAACAAAATCCGCGTCATCCAGCGCCGCGCGTATGGCTTGCGCGATGAAGAGTACCTTCACTTGAAAATACTCACAGCCATGCTGGACGCCCCATGATGTCCCCTCGCAGTATCACTTTTTCACCCACTCGGGATGGAGAAGACCCAGAAAAAGGTCTGGGTTCTGAACGTGCGCAAGAACCCAAGACGCACTTCCCAGAAGAGCCCCCAACAAGAACCCATCCATCGCACCGACCGCATGATCCTTCCGGGAGATGCTCCTCACGTCTCCCGCCAAAACCTTGTATGCCCTCTTGTCGACAGTCTCCATCCATGACAGAGAGTCATTCTGTATTCGAATCTGCGAGCCCTGCATTTCCCTTCCGTCCTTCAATGCGATGACCGCCTCCGTCTCTTTCAGTTCGGCATTGAGTTCATCGTACGAGTAGTCTCCGCCCTCTTTTGTGGGAGCGACGATGTATGAATAGCTGCACCCCCAGCATCCAGCGCAAATGATGAACACAATGCCCAAGACTTTCATAGCAGTGTTCCTCCATTTTGTGTACAGCGTTCTCATCGTTACCTCCAAGGATTCGAACTACTCTGTCACATATTGCTAGTACAGCCGCTCTTTCAACGCTTTGGCAACCACCTCAAGGCGTGAGTGCACGTGCAGCTTGCCGTAGATATTCCTTATGTGATTGTCGACCGTGTGGTAGCTGATATACAGCTTATCGGCGATCCGGCTCTTCGTGTTGCCGTCAACCAGAAGGGCAAGAACTTCCTTTTCCCGTTCGGTGAGCTGATAGTCTGTGCTGGGGGTTGTGAGCGTACTGAACTTCGCGAGCACTTTCTTGGCAATCTGTGCGTTCATCGGTGCGCCGCCGTGCAGCACCTCGTCGATGGACTCGATGATCCGTTCCCTGGTCGAATTCTTCAGCAAATACCCCGACGCTCCGGCAGAAAGGGCTTTGAAGACACTGTCGTCGTCATCGTGGACGGTTTGGATGATGATATGCGTGCTCGGCGTGATCGACTTGATGCGACCGATTCCCTCAATGCCACTCATCCCCGGCAGTCCAATATCAAGAAGGATCACGTCGGGAGGAATCTCCTTGTGAAGTGCAGTGAGCGCTTCCTCACAGGAGGTGAACGACCGTGAGCACTCGTACTCCCCCGACTGGTTCACGAGGTCTTCAATCGTATGTCTATAGAACTCGTTGTCCTCGATGAGCCAGATGGTGTGCAGGACCTTACTCTTCATTCTTCTCTCTCCGTTTCCGGAACGATGTACAGCGGCAATTCTGTTGCGCGTCTCGGAGTTGTTCCATCATCACTTAGTTTGCCTTTGTATTCGCTCGATCTCTACGGCCTCGTAAGTGTGAGTTTCACCATCCCACTTCCGGATGGTAACCCGCACAAGATACTCTCCATCTCCAACTTCACCAACAATCGTGCCCCGAATGCTGTTGCCATTCTTCAGATGGATCACGTCAAAGTCGGTAAGAGACCTTTCAATGATGCCGTTCTTCAGGCGCAATGCGGCGGTTCCTGTGGAGGACTTCTCGATTCGTGTCTTCTTTGTTGAGCCACTCTCTTCAGTCAGATGAAATTCATACTCGAAGCTATGACCTATTCCGAAACCGGTTATCAATCCAATTGCTGCACCCGGCACCCGCCCCGAACACCAAACCGATCGCAGATCCAATATCTCGCCACTCTGCCCCCGCACTTCTGGAATTAAGATAGCCCAAGAGCAGGCCGAGTCCGCCGCCTCCAACCGCACCAAGTCCCAGACCTTCCAAAGCACCAAGTGCATGGCCCTTCTCGACAATGACGATCTTATTGAGCTGTTCCATGCTCGCTCTAGACTCGTCGCCTGTGCGCTTGTCAAGCCACGAAACAGAGTCGTCATATACTCTAACCTCCTTTGAGGGTATTTCCTTTCCATCTTTCAGCTCGACTGTGACATACCGTCCCTTGAATAGTTCATTCATCTCTCCGTAGGTTGTTGAACGAACGGCGTATGAAGACGAACAGCCGCAGAAAGCAACAGCAAGGACAATACCCTGTGAGGCTGCTATCACCCAACATCCGTTCATAGTCATGGCAGGAAAACGGAGAAACCGATCAGGACATTATGAAAGTTAGTCGTTGACTTGGCCGTGCCACCGTACGGACCGAAACCGAAATCGGTTTTCTGACTGAATCTTTGGTACCGGTACTCTGTACGGATCGCGACTCGTTCAGCGATGAGAACTTTCAGGCCTCCACCGATGTTCAGGACGCTGATATCCAGCTTGTCGGAAGATCGGAAGAGGAGTGTTTGAAAGAGAGGGATTGCATTTCCCGTCCCATATCCTGCGAGAACAAACGGAAGAACGCGAGACTCTGGAATGCTGAAGGTATAGGCAAGGTTGCCACTCAGCATGAAACTCGGAGGCTCGCCTTCAATCGCAGTCCATAGGATCTCCGGCTCCAGTGCGAGTCCATCAATGATGAAGAAGCCCGGACGCAGGGCCAACGTGAGATACCCTTCGGCCTCTGAATCCGTTGATGAGCTTCCAAACGAGCCGCTGGTCTCCGTCGAAGTCGATACTGACCCGAAGGTCCCCGAGAGCGAAAGCTCCCATGCCCCTTGTTGTGTTTGCGAGTACACCGGCTCGTGTACAAAGGCCGCGAGGGCCGCGATGACAACTGCAATGTGTCTCATGAAAGTGTCTCCTGAAATATGGTTGATACTTACGGGCTTCATGGGACAATCATACGCGCTCCACTTGTCGGAAGCTATGACGCAGTCACGTCGTTTTCGTTGTGTCGCACTGTCAAATTGATTTCAAAGAGTATAAACCGATGATCACGTACGCAACAAGGGCCACGGCACCAGCAATGGCCAAGACCAGAATGAGGTCTGAGCTCATACTTGTGTGGGCCGACGATGTTTTTCCTTTGACAATATCGTTCTTCTGAATCGTTCCTGAAAAGCCTGAGGCATTTTCAAGGGAGTGATCAAACTTTGTGGACTGGGAAGTACACGTCAGGCCTCTCCCCGTTAAATCTCCACGGTCATCAATGGCCCACTGATGAAGGTGATAGTGTGGTCCGTCAACAGTTCACAGAACAATTGCATCGTCTTTGAGGCCGTCAAGATCGTCTCGCGTAAACGTGTCGTAACACCCGACAAGCGCGACGATGGAGAGGAGAGATAGCCGTGTTTTCACTTGATGTCCCATGGACGTGTCGATCTCACCCTTTCAGGGTTTGATTGATGATACATGTTTGTTTTGGGGTCGGAGCGTTTGCTCCGACCTTCTGCATATCTCACCTCATCGAGGTGTAGGTGGCGCTGTTGAAGTAAGAGCAAGAGGTGCAGAGCGCGAGCCTGAAAGGCTCGAATACCTGCAGGGTCGGGACGGATGTCCCGACCCCATTGTTCCAGAGAAGCGAACGAAGCCCTGAAAGGGCGAGATACCAGATGATGGCACACGAGTCCTGAGCCGTTTCGCCGATTGATTGCCTGATCCCACCGACTTGTATCCTCCACCTGATGGAATTAGAAATGGAGACTTATGGTAAACCCCACGCTTGTGTTGTCGAGACGTATCCTTCGAGCCGGGATTCCTGCCTCGGGCACTGCCTGTACATCTCTTGACGGACCGAACACTTTATCAGCGACCAGGCCCAATGAAAGCCCATCTACAAGTTCGAACTCAAGTTGACCAAAAAGGTACCCAACCAGGAAATTGTCGGAGATCTCGAAATAGGAGCCCTGTGGCGAACTGGTTCCGCTTTGGAGATACGTCCACACGGTTGTCGTTCGCCTGTAACTAATTGAGGCGGCCCCCAACCCACCTCCGACTTTGAAGTCTATGTGTGAATCGAGCACGTGATACAACGGGTTGTATAACGCCACAACATATTTCCCAATCGCCTCAAACGTCTGAGACCCATTGTAGTTCCTGGAGTCACCGGTGCCGAGGAATTCGTACCCGAACGTGAATTGTGGCGGCTCGCCGAACCACACAATGGCGATTCCTGCTTCAACCTCCGGCACCAGCGAGTAGGTAGCTTGCACCCTCCTGAGCAGATTGAACCGACTTGTCACACCGTCATCATAGTACGGATAGGCACCTGGCAAGCTGAGCTTCGGGATGCTGGAGTTGACATGACTTCCCTGAAAGGTGATGTGCACTTTGCGCTCGCGTGAGACATCGACTGCAGCCCTCACTAGGCGGGATCTCTCCCGGGATTTTTCTTCGCCGCTCCCTCTGAAATCAAAGACCTCCTCCACTTGCGAATAGCCGGGGTCAACGAGATACCCAATGGCAGCCCCAATCGCAATACTCGGAAGCACACCAAGGAGAATCCAGGGTGTAGATGGTGATTCCGCAAAGCCACCATGCTCACGTGATGTCCCAAACAAGTACGCACTCGCATATCCTGCAAGAACGGCGCCATAGAATGGTCCACGCCCAGGCCCATGCTCGTGCGTCAAGATCACTCTGCTTATGTCGGCAAATGGGACTGTCACCTCACGGTTGGATGACAGCACGACAATGTGCTCTTCCCCTACTTCAGCAAGTCTCCCTCGAATCGCATCCTGGTTGGGGCGAAAGATAAGCGCCTGTTTCATGTCTGTGCTCTTTACTTGCACTTGCCCAATTGTGACCTGACTCAGGAACAAGCAAAGCAAAACTCTCGCGTTGATTGTATTCTTCGCCATTGTCTGCTCCTTTCAATGACCGGAGTAAGCCGCTAACAGAACGAGATAGAGGCCGAGAGCACCAACCGGCAGACCAAGAAGAAAACCCACAATGAAGCTGCCGCCCCCTCTTGACTCCTTCTGTTCAAATCTCACCTAAAGAACTTTATCAGGATCGATCTCGACGTCTCTCCCCTGCGCCGTTCCAACGATAGCGCGATACGACTTCCCCTCCCGTGCCTTCTCAACATACCGTCCTCCCTTGCTATCGAATTGAACGACCTCCCCATCCTTGAGAATGACCGAAGCGATCCTGTAATCTGATCCGAGAGGGATCTCATTGCCGGGAAGTGTAAGGCGCTCTGTGGTCGTGCACGCGGAGATGGTGATGAGGTGGGCTGTGATGAGTAGCCAAACCAAAGCCTGTCGGAATCCTCGATGTTCCATTTCGAACTCTCCTTGTATCGTTAGGGCGCGGGCAATAGCAACTAACGGCTTCATTCACGGCTTGAGTCAGTCTGGTGGAGTAATGATACGCGCACCGGCCAAGCCATTCAATGACGCAGTCACGTCGTTTTCGTTTCGAGAGTGATTCTCGTTCCTTGTCCGGGCGAACTTGCGATGTCCAGCTTCGCTCCAATCCCTGCTGCACGTGTCTGCAGGTTTTTGAGGCCGTTTCCAGCGCACCTCTGCTGAAGATTGAAGCCGACGCCGTTATCTGAGACGGTCATCCTGAACCTTCCACCTTGTCGCTCTAATCGGATCTCCACGTTGGAACACTGCGCATGCTTCACGATGTTGTTCAGGATCTCCTTGTAGATGAGAAAGATATGCCGCCGACTCTCAATATCCATCGAATCCCCAAACACGTCATCCTGACCCTTGAATGAAACCTCCACTCCATTCAGCATCGAGAGCGTGATCTCTTTCATTTTCAGTACAAGATCACCGGGCTGGTCATGCTCGGGATTGATGAACCAGACGATCTCACGCATCGTGTCGGCTGTCTGTGTTGCGTTGTCACTGATCTCCAGGAGCCTGCGACGCTGCGCGTCGGTCAGGTTTGCGCTCTCCTGCACCATCCGGCTTGCAAGTGCGATACCGCTGAGATTGCTGCCGAGTTCGTCGTGCAAGTCTCGTGCGATACGGATGCGTGTTCGCTCAATCTCCAGAAGCTTGTCAACCCTCCAATTATAGAGAAAAATAACCATGCCCAGAATCGTCAGGGCCACAGATATCTTGAACCACGAGGCCAGCCAAAACGGAGGTGTAACCGTGAGAGTGATCGAGGCACCGACTTCATTCCAAACGCCATCGCTATTGGAGCCTTTCACTCTCATGACGTATGTCGCAGGATCCAGATTCGTGTACGTGAAGAGTCGCCGTGTTCCGGAGTATGTCCACTCTTCGTCGAACCCTTCTAGCATGTAGGCATACTGGTTCTTGGCTGGATTGGTAAAATCGAGGGCGGCGAATTCAAATGTGAAGACATTCTCTCGGTATGATATGTCGATTTCGGTGACCTCAGAAATCTCTTTCTCAAACCGACGGGGCTTGTGTAATGTACTAAAGGATGTAAGTACAATCGGCGGTGGATTCTCATTGATCGTGAGGTTCTCGGGACGGAAACTCACCGCACCATCTATGGTCTGAAAGAACAACTCACCATCTTCGCTCTTGTATGGGTTACCATAGTAGAAGTTGTTAGTCGGTAGTCCATCCCCGATGTCATAGTTCCGGAATCGGTTTCTTCTGAAATCAAGCCGCGACAATCCGTTGTCCGTGGCAGCCCAAACATTGTCCTGATTATCGACAAGAACACCATGGATGAAGTCATTCGCGAGCCCGTCTTTCATTGTATATCGCCTGAACGTTCCGGTTGCGCGATCAAATCTAAACAATCCGTCGCCACCCGTTCCTATCCAAAGATTGCCAGAGCGGTCTTCAAACATCGACCGTATCCCGACAGGGCTTGTCCCTTTCAGGTCCTGTGGATCGTGCTCATACAATGTACTCCGCTTTTCAGCTTCATCAACTTTCATCAAACCATCCTGTGTTCCGATCCAGTATGTCCCTTTGGTATCCCGATAGACGTACTGACTTGACTCCTGATAGAGAGAGAACGTCTTCTTCCGGGGGTCGAAGATCACGATGCCTCTGGCAGTCTGCAGCCTAAGCATTCCGGCTTCATCTTCATGAATCGAAGAAACATCGTCATTGATAAAACGCAACGGGTCAGCCAACTCGTTCTTGTAGTGTGTGAACCTGCCGGTTCTCCTGTCGAGCTTGTTAAGCCCTCCCTGCCATGTCCCAATCCACATGTTACCATAACGATCTTCATGAAAACAGTAAATCTGGCCGGAGCTCAACCCGTGCTTGTTGTTCGGATCCCGGAGGTACTGCGCGACTTCCCGCCTCGCTGTGTCGAATACTCTGATTCCAAGCCCCATGGTTCCAACCCAAAGAAATCCTTTTCTGTCTATGTAGAATGACCTGATCTTGATTCCGGGGACGTACCGTTTGAATGCCCTGAGACGACTCACCTTGTTCAGTCCCCTGTCGGTGCCAATCCAGAAATTACCAGATCTGTCTTCATAGATGCTTCGTATTCTATCCTGCTCATAGCGAACGAAGACTGGCTCTCCAGGCCGATGTGGATCAAACAGGTTCAACCCGCCCATCTCAAATGTTCCAATCCAAAGCCTGCCATCGTGCGCCCGACAGATCGCACTGACCTTGTCGTTGCCAAGGCTTTGTGGATTGTTTGGATCGTATCTATAGCGTGTGCACTCTCCGGTAGAAGGATCAAACCTGTTAAGTCCGCCGCCATTGGTTCCTAGCCAGAAGGTGCCGTCTGCGTCTTCACAAGCAGCCCACAAATGATTTGTACTCAAGGACTGAGGGTTATCATTCTCGTGCATGTAGTGAATGAACTTCTCGGTGTTTCGGTCGAACTTGTTCAGTCCGCTATCTGTACCGACCCAGAGAGTGCCGGATCGATCCTCGAGAATCGACATGATATAATTGCTGCTCAGGCTGACCGGGTCAAAGGGATGGTGGCCGTAATTCGTAAAGGTCTCCGTGGTTCGATCAAATCTATCCACACCATTCGCACCAATCCACAGCGTTCCATTTGTGTCCTCATATACCGGACCCACTCCGTTACCGCTGAGGCTGCCGGACTTGTTTGGATCATGGGTGAAGCGCGTGAAGTTATTTCTCTCGCGATTGAACCTATTAAGGCCACCCGACTCCGTTGATACCCACAGGAAGCCAAAACGATCTTCTTTGACGAACGTAATAGGGCTCCCGGCTAATGAAGTCGAATCCTGTGGATCGTTCTTGAAAACGGTGAACCCATACCCATCATACCTATTTAGTCCATTGATGGTCCCAACCCACAAGAAACCCCGGCTATCCTGGGTGATGGAAACGATCTGCGCATTGGAGAGGCCTTGCTCCACAGAGATGAACTCGAATTGCAGGTCTTCTCTCTGACCGAGGAGGGTTTCAAAGATCCCAATAGATGTGACGGCAGTGAAGGAAAGAACACGGAGGAGAACTCTGCAGCCTTCTACGATGCGCGCCATCATCACTCCAGTGCCATTTTCTTGAGGAGCGCGACAAACCTCGGCGCTGAACGAATGCTGTCAAAAACCGGATCAACCTTCAAGAATACCATCGAGCCGTCATGTTCCTCGAAGCCCTTCTCAAGCCATGAAAGGGCCTGGTCCTTTCTTCCAAGCCCCATCGAGAGGACTCCCATCCAGTATGGGGACACATATTGAGTCGTGGACATCTCCTCAAGAATCTCGAGCATCGCCAGTGCATCATCTTTTCTCCCGGCAAGGGCGTAGACGTGCCCGAGCGCTGCAACGGGAATGGGGTGACGAATGGACGCCAGGCTCAATCCTATCGTCACTCGTTGGAATGCAGCGATGGCTTCATTGTACATCTTCTTCTGTACGTATGCCCCCCCCCAGAGGAACGTTTGCAACAATGAACGTGGGGTCGATCTCAAGGGTCTTGTTGTACTGATCAATCGCTGCGTCGTATTGCCGTGCGAAGTACAACGTGAGTCCGATGTCAGCGTTGATCACCGGAGAAAGCGGATCCAGCTCCAACGCTTTGTTCCTGACAACGGTCGCTTCTTTGAAGCGTCCCGTCACCGTTAGTAAGAAAGCATACCAACTTCTTGCGGTGGCGAAGTTAGGGTTCACCTCTATGGCCCGCTTGAATCCGTCCTCTGCCGCGGCCCAATCCCAGTCGTAATTCATGATTGCAAACCCGAGTGACGCATGTGCCTCAGCAAGAGTGCTGTCCATTGCCAGAGCCTTCAATGCCGCTGACTTCGCCTCCGGATACGTTTGTTTGGGAGGGAGTATGTTGAGATTCCCCAAGATAGTGTAGGAATCAGCCAATCCCGCATAGGCAATGGCGTAGTTGGGGTCTTTTGCGATTGCCTGTTTGAAATGTTCAATCCCCTTTTTCAATTTGTCGGGCAGTCTCTTGTTCCAGAAATATCGCCCCATCAAATACTGATCATACGCTTCAAGGTTGTCGGTTGGCCTTGTCTCCACTCTTTTTCTCTCATCGAGAGACAGCTTGGTTTGAAGTGCAAGCGCAATGTCCTGAGCAACGGCGCTTTGGATGGCAAAAATATCCTTGAACTCCTTGTCATACTCCTCCGCCCAAATGTGCTCGTCGGTATTCGCGTCAATTATCTGTGCTGTAATCCGCACCTGATCGGCAGCCCGGCGAACGCTTCCTTCGAGAACGATGCCTGCATGAAGCTCCATACCGATCTCGCGTAGCGTTTTCTTTGTCGCTTTGTATTGCATCATTGTTGTGCTCGAAATGACCCTAAGGGCGGCAATTTTTCCCAACCGTGTGCGGATATCCTCCGTTATCCCATCGCAGAAGTATTCATCGTCCTGACTTCTTCCGAGGTTGCTAAAGGGGAGCACTGCAATCGTCTTTCTATTCACCGCCGGAGGTTCTGACGATGGCATGAACACATAAGCGACCACAACTGCAACGACCACAACCGTCACCGCGATAATCCAGCGGAGATGAGAGTGCTTCACAGGCGCGCGCATAATTGCTGGTGGTTGTGCGCCATCTTTTTTCACCAGTTCAAGATCCGAAATCAGCTCCCCGACGTGTTGATACCTGTCAGCTGGATTCTTTGCCATTGTCTTTGCAATAATCTCTTCAAGACCGGGGCGGGTGTCCTTTCGGAGGTCACCCAGGCGAGGCGTATCTTTGTTTACGATCTCATACATCATGGCCAGAGCATGATCTCCTCTGAACGGCTGTTTCTGTGTGATCATTTCATAGAGCACCACACCCAAAGACCAGATGTCGCACCGCTGGTCGACATCCTCACCTTGCATCTGTTCTGGCGACATGTATGCCACCGTGCCCATCGTTGCGCCGGCAACAGTGAGTCTTGTTCCCGCGCCGACCCTGGCCAGCCCGAAGTCCAGGATCTTCACCTGTCCCTCTGCGGTGATCATGATGTTCTCCGGTTTGATGTCGCGATGAACGATACCGTGCTGATGCGCGGCAGAGAGACCGCGGGCCACTTGCGTTGCCAGAGCCAGTGCGTGGTCAACCGGCAGCGCTGCAGAAGCAATCCGTTCGCGGAGGGTGGTCCCCCGGATATACTCCATCGCAATGAAGTGTTTGCCCTCAGCCTCATCGATGTCGTATATCGTGCCAACATTCGGATGACTCAATGCGGAAGCAGCCCGAGCTTCCACATAGAACCGCTCAAGCCGCCCGGGATCCTGCGCCATCTCTGCCGGTAGGAATTTCACTGCAACGTCCCGTTGAAGGCGCACATCGTGGGCCTTATACACTACACCCATCCCCCCTTCTCCCAGTTTCTCAAGAATCTTGTAGTGTGATATCGTTTTGCCGATCATGGTCGAAGCGGGATTGGCATCACCGGGGTGGCAGGAGGACAAGAGAGGCCGTGTTCGACTGAGAGATTCTCGAACTGAATGTCTTCGCCCTGGGCGAGCAGGGTTTCAAAGAGGCCGATGGTAGTGACGGCAGTGAAGGAAAGAACACGGAGGAACACCCTGCATGTCTCCGCAGCATTCACCATCACAGGCTCTCTTTGTCCAGTTTCATCTTTTTCAGCAACGAGGAAAAACGCGGGTCCGAACGAAGCGGGTCAAGAGCCGGTTCCACCTTCAGGAACACGAGTGAACCATCATGCTCGTCGTATGCCTTTTCCAGCCAGGTAAGAGCACTGTCAGGCACACCCAAACCGGCATACACGACTCCAATCCAATACGGGGGAACGTACTCTCCGCTCCGCCGCTCCAAAAGCAACTCAAGCATCATGAATGCGTCCTCTCTCTGGCCGGCGGCGGCGTAGCAATTCCCCAGCGCTGCAACTGCAACAGGATGAGCGTTCGAGAAAATGCTCGCCTTCTGCAATGCTTCGATAGCATCTGCATACATTCGCATCTGGACGTACGCGCCCCCAAGCGGGATGTACGCAGCCGCAAAGGCAGGATTCATGGCAAGTGTCTTGGTGTAGTGATCAGTCGTGCCTTTGTAGTGACGGCTGAAGTACAGAAGAAGCCCCGCGTCCGCGTGGATGACAATAGAACGAGGATCGAGAGAGAGAGCACGCTGCATTACCTCGTCGGCCTCTGTAAACCGTCCCATGACGGCAAGGAATATCCCGTACCAACTGTATGCCGTGGCATAGCTTGGGTTGAGCTCAATCGCCCGTTTGAACTCGGCTTCCGCGCCAACCCAATCCCACTCATGATGCATTTTCACAAACGCGAGCGATGTGTGGGCTTCAGCCAGAAGGCCATCAATTGTCAAAGCCGTTTGGGCTGCGGCTTTTGCCGGGCCATAGGTCTCGGCAGGTGGCATGATGTCGTAGTTGCTGAGAAGAGTGTATGCATCCGCGAGTCCGGCGTACGCGAGAGCATAGTTGGGGTCCTTGTCAATCGCCTGTTTGAAGAATTCGATGCTCTTCTTCAGATCGTCTGGGAGTCGCTTGTTGAGATGGTATCGTCCCCTCAATAAGAGAGTATAGGCGTCGAGGTTTTCTGTCGCCCGCTGCTCCAGTCGTTCCTTGACGTCGGGTGAGAGCTTTGCTTTCAACTCCGCAGCGATGCTCTGCGCAACATTGCTCTGGATGGCAAAGATCTCGGTCAGTTCTTTGTCGTAGGTGTTTACCCAGAGATGCTTGTCGCTGTGCGCATCGATCAACTGCGCCACGACGCGCACGCGGTTGCCAGACTTCCGCACACTTCCCTCGAGGATCGTGGCAACATTCAGCTCATTCGCTATCTCCCTAAGGCTCTTCTCTCGCACCTTGTACTGCATGATGGTAGTGCGCGAGATTACCTTCAGGTCATTGACCTGTGAGAGGTGGGTAATGATATCTTCTGTGATGCCGTCAGTGAAATACTCGTTTCCCCTCTCTTCGCTGAGGTTCACAAACGGAAGGACTGCGATGGATTTGCTGTCTGTCGACAAGGAAGGTGGAGAGAAGAACAGAAGTGCTGAGATGAGCGCTGCCAACGCCACTGCCGACACACCAACCACACGGATGCGGTTCTTCCTGAGCATAAATACCATCCGACTGGAGAGCGCTCGTTGTTTCTTCTCCCACGGCATCACCATGCGGTAGATATCCACGGGCAGCCGGATGTTCTTCAACTCGCCTTTGCCAAGTTTCACTAACGCCGTGGCGATCTTCCCCTCAATCTGTCTGGCAACATCTTCAGACAAACACACGCCACCGGGTTCTGCAAGTGGCTCGATGCGAGCAGCGATATTCACGCCGTCTCCATGGACATGCTTCCCCTTCCGCACGACATCTCCCAAATGTAACCCGATGCGAATGGTGATGTGTCGCTCACCTGGCAGCGAAGAGTTGCGTGACGACAGGCTCTCCTGGATCTCGACGGCGCACTGAGCAGCCTCCAGCGCACTCACAAATTCCACAAAGAAGGAGTCCCCCGCAGTTTCGATCTCCTTCCCATGGTGTTTGGGAAAAAGGGATCGCAGGAGTTTCCTCTGCTCATCGAGCAGCGAGAGTGCAAGCGCTTCGTCCTTCTGCGCTAGAGAACTGTAGCCCACCATGTCGGTGAACATGATGGCAACGAGCTTGCGTTGACCCTTGGGTTGGTCAGTCACAATGTCTCACCATTGAGGGCTGAATGGAATGCAGACAAGCGGGAAGCAAGGAGCGAGGTAGCCGAAGGCACGAAGAACCTCGCGGATCTCACCTGTGGCTATGCTGTTTGGTTAGAATATAGCCCACAATGTTGAGATTGTCAACAGACAAAAGAGTCTGAAATACCAATGGCGAATTCGGGTTCACAAGCGAGAGGGCATGGCGGCTATCACTTCAATTAGACTCTCGACAACACACTCCAGATCCTCTGCCGTGTTGCTCCTTCCAAACGCAAACCTGAGCGTCGCTTTCGCTGTCTTCACATCGCGCCCCATCGCCAACAACACGTGCGAAGGCTGCATACTTCCCGAAGTGCACGCAGAGCCGCTCGTCACGGCAATTCCTCTCAGGTCCATGTTCATGACAAGCGCTTCGCCTTCAAGCGGAAGTTTGCTGCTATCAATTGATATGTTGAGGATATGAGGGAGCCGGTGCGTTGGGTGACCGTTGATGATTGCCGCAGGAATGGCTGCTCTGATCCTCTTCTCAAGAATGTCACGGAGATTCCCCAGCCGTGGAGACTCCGACTCCATCTCTTCGCACGCCAACTCAACCGCCCTGGCGAAACCAACAGCGAGCGGAACATTCTCCGTCCCCGGCCTTCTCCCCCGCTCCTGACCACCACCATGAAGCAGCGAGTCAATCTGCGTTCCCTTGCGGATGTAGAGCGCACCAATGCCCTTCGGCCCGTAGAGTTTGTGGGCTGTGATGGTCATGAGGTCGACGCCAAGCTCGTTGACATCCAGAGGAATCTTTACGAGCGACTGCACAGCATCGGTGTGGGTGAGGACACTGCGTTCACGAGCAACTTGAGCGATCTCCCGAATCGGGGAGATCGAACCTACTTCATTGTTCGAATGCATGATGGAGACCAGGCATGTCGAGCGCGTGATAGCACCCGCGACTTGTTCTGGAGCGACGAGACCGTTGCTGTCGACGGACAGCGTTGTAACAGTGAATCCTTCTTCCTGCAAATGCTCGCAGGGCTCAATCACTGCATGATGTTCGGCCTTCGAGGTGATGATATGGTTCTTCCCATTCCTCCCCGCCGCGTATGCTATGCCCTTAATGGCAAAGTTGTCCGATTCAGTCCCCCCACTCGTGAAGAACACTTCGCCAGCCTGTGCCCCGATAGCTCTGGCAATCGTCTCCCGGGCCTTCTCCAGCGCAATCTTCGCTTGCTGGCCGTACCAATGCACTGACGATGCGTTGCCGAATTTTTCGGAGAAGAACGGCATCATTGCTTCGAGGACACGGGGATCGAGGGGGGTTGTGGCGGTATGATCGAGGTAGATGCGTTTCATGGCATCTAATATATGGTTCCGCCTAAGAGATGTCAATTGACACCTACGCGTCGTCCCAGAATGAAAAAGCGGGCACCCCTGACCGCCGTCAGGCAAGCTGCCCGCTTCTTTTGTGGGTGCATTGCGTGGAGGCGCTCCGGAGGAGCGTCTCTACAAACCACCATTGGTCATTTGACCATCACCATCTTCTTCACAGCACTGTAAGATCCAGCCTGCAATCTGTACAGATAGATACCGCTGGTGACTTTTGCGCCGCTCGCATCAGTTCCTTCCCACGATACATTGTAGTTGCCCGGTTCCATGTCCTTGTCCACGATGGTTGTGACAAGTCTTCCGATGACGTCATACACTTCCAGCTTGACGCGTTGGTTCTCCGGAAGTGAGAAGTTGATCTGCGTTGTCGGGTTGAACGGATTCGGGTAGTTCTGCTGCAACGCGAACTCGGTCGGGATTTCTCCATTCGTCGGTTTCACGTCGGTTGGATACCAGCCGAGTGTCTTCTGCAGGATAGCCACAGCGTATTTCGTGTTGTGGACGCCGTAGCTGCCATCGCTCTTGACAAAGTAGTAGGTCCAGATTCCTTGCACAAGATCGGGACGGTTGTAGATCCGGGCCGAGTCTGCAGCGGTGACAGTACTGCCGCCGATCGGCTCGCCGTCGGGGCCAAGAGGCAGGCGAGCCTTGAGGACGTCAAGCATTCCATGGATTTCACTAACCACACCTTCAACGACATTATCATGGTCAAAGTCATACGCGGCCATAATGTCGTTGAATTCCTCAATCTCACCATGACAGCCAACGCAAGCTTCAACTTGATCATGCGCTCCGCCGACTGTGTCAATCATGGACATTTCATGGTCGGAATGCACGCTTGAACCGTTGATGCGCTCAGCCATGTGACAGGTCACGCAACCCTTCTCAAGCTGAGTATGTGTGTTACGACCTGCGAGTGACGGATCGCCGAACTCGTAGGAATTCCGTCCAAACAACATGTCTGCCTGGTTGCTATAGTGTGGTGTGAACCGAGTCCCAAACCCATAGTAAGGCGGCGTACTCTTTACCTTCTGTACATAGCGCGACTGGTGGCAGTTCATACAAAGTTGTCCTATACCACCTCTCATCAGGCGGTAGCCATTCTTCAGGGAGTCAACACTCACAGTGCGAAGCTGGTACTCATTTGTTGCACTGTGCGGGTCGTGGCACGCAATGCAAGAAACGTTCTTGTTGCCATCCGCCGCGTCTGACCAGCCTGGAGTGGTTTTGTTCGCGACCCATTTTGTAAAGCCGCTTCCACTATGGCACGGGAAGCAACCAGTCCTCGCAGTGTACCCCCCCCGGGTGAATATTGCATGGCCAGAGGCCGCCCAATAGCTCCCCAGACGATGTTTCCTCGGTGCATCATGGCACTGTTGACATATGCCGGCATCGTACGTCTTGGCAGTTCTATATCTATTACCAAAGTGATCACCACCAGGACCATGACAGCTTTCGCAGCCAATATTCGCAAGTGGCATCATTGACGACGGTATGGCGCGATAAATGGATGAATCTCTGTAGTTGATCCAGTAGTCGCCGCCGTAGTACGGCAGTCCTCTCCACCATGTCGAATCCCAGGTTGTCTGGTGTGCAAGGTAGCCGAAGTTGCCATTCGCCGTGAGTGGTTCCCATCCTGTTGTGTGGCACTTAATGCAACCGGGTGCATATGCGCCCTTGCCTGTGAATGGATCGACTTCAATCTGGCCGGTGATCGCGCGCCCAAACATCGATGAATGCTTGGTCCCCTTCCACTGCATCGTGTTCGCACTGTGGCAAGTGATGCACTTGAGCACAAGCGGATCACCACCCTCAACACCCGTATATGTGCTGGCCCACAATGTTTCGCGTGCTGTGGCTCCGCCGTTGATGGCAACTTGAGCAATATATTGTCCACCAAGGTCGGTGATAAACCGGATAAGCTTGTTCGACGGCGTGTCGATGGTCGCAGTCGAGTTTGCCGGTTTCGACAAGAGGGACCATGTAAAAGATGTCACCGCGCCTGTGGTATCCGCAGAAAGGTACACCTTCATACCTTTGCCGACGATGCGCAGACCGGTGGAGACGTAATATGGGCCAGAGGGCGCAGTGTAGTTCGGCGGACCTGAGGAGCGCCGGCCCGGTGACATTGCCTCAATCTTGACCTTCACTGTCTGCGCGGCAACGTCAAGCAACACACCTGCAAACAGGCTCACGACGAGCAAAGCAATGCAAATTGAAACGAATCGTTTCATTGTGGATTATCCTTTCATGAAATAGTGAATCGTAGCGCTATTGTTCAGCGGGAGCTGAACCGTGGAAAGAACAGCGGAGGGAGAGTAGCGCAGTCGATACTGTTACTGATGAATGTATCAAGCATCGGTTGTCGTGCCCGACCACACCACTCGGTGTAATCATGCGCAATGCATGTGCCGCGAATAGTTCTCGGATTTCAGAATCTTAAGTCGGAAATGGACGTTGAGGAATTCTTCAAACTATTGCATATTCGGGTCACTACCTGCGAGTACAGGAGAGAAAGTGTTGCAAACATCAGCACAGTCCATTGTTAGAATTGAGAATGAGAATGCAAAGATGAGAAAATTTGATATTACTTCAACACGATCATCTTGTTGGTCGCTGAGTGTTCACCGGCTACAAGGCGGTAGAAGTATATTCCGCTTGGGAGCCCTTCCGCATTGATGACAACACGATGACTACCCGCTTGCTGGCGTTCATTCACCAATGAGTGTACTTCTTGTCCGAGCACGTCATAGACTTTAAGCGTGACAAAGCTTGCGCGAGGCAGGTCGTACTCAATCGTCGTTGTTGGGTTGAAGGGGTTGGGGAAGTTTTGCAGGAGCGACAACGTTCGGGGTATATCGTTTTTCACATCTACAGCCGTCACGCTGTTTTGCGCTCGCAGTTGAACGGCGTCGGGAACGACTGACCCATTGTGAGTGAACAAGAGGAAACCGCTCTGAGTACCAGGCGGAAATTGTGCACAGTAATTCACTCTCACCCACAAACTGTCGCCAGCTGGAATTATTGCCGAAGTTGGATTCGGAGTGAATCGGGGATTGGTTGAACGGATTTCTGAAATCAACAGTGTTGCCGTGCCAATGTTCTCCAGCCGCACACTATCGCGCTTGCAGTCTGGGATTACAAGGGTTCCAAAATCGAGGAGAGAGGGCGTCAAGACGATCTGCGGTCCCGTACGCGCAACCTTCATCAGAAAGACGTCGAACCCGCCGGCACCGAACGAAGTTGTTTGTCCAACTATGAGATAGCTTCCATCATTCGTTTGAATAACGTCCGAGCCGGAGTCATTTCCCGGACCTCCATGCCGTCTGGTCCATATTGTATCTCCGTTCTCCCTCGTCTTCACAACCAGAACATTCCTATCGCTGCTTGGCTCTCGGAATGCACCTCCCGTGATCATGTACCCACCATCCGATGTCTTCGTTATTGCGCTGCCCGACATGAAACTGCCAAAGATGACTCGTCGACGCTCGCTGCCTATCGAGTCGAACTGTGACAAATAGAGGGACGGATAAGGATCGTATGACATCCACACACACACAAAGCCACCATCATTTGCTTGAACTGCATCTCGTGCCGATGCGCCCTCTCCTCCGCCTGCCAACCTCATCCACCTGATGTTCCCTGCACTGTCTGTCCGTAGAAAACTTGCAGCCGAAAATATTCCGCCTGATGTTGTGCCCGTTATGAAGAAACCCCCATCTCGCGCTTGGATGATCGAGTAGCCCGCATCATATCCTGGACGGCGAATTGATTTCGTCCAAAGAGTGTCTCCTCTTGCATTTATTCTCACAATGTACAGGTCAACGTCTCCTGAGGTGGTTTCCGTCGTATATCCTGTTAGAACATAGCCTGAATCATTTGTTAGAGAGATCGAGAACGCCTCGTCGTTCAAATACGTGCCATAATAATGATTCCACACTATGGTTCCGTTCGAGTCCGTCTTCACAACGTTGACATCTTTCCCCTCCGGAGACGTTGATGAACCTGCAAGAACGTAACCCCCATCTGGTGCTATGACAAGAGCATTGCAAACATCATCATAGGGAAACGGACTGCCGTAACTCCGAGTCCACAACGTATCACCATTTGAGGTCAGGCGAAGGAGGTATATGTTATTGTCTGCCGAACCTCCTGAACGGGTAGAGCCGGCAACAATGAATCCTCCGTCTGAAGTTTGTTGAACGGAGGAACCGAGATCATCGCGAATTCCTCCGTACGCTCTCATCCATTCAATTGCCTGGGCCTCACCGACGGATGGAACGAAACCGAGAATCAGCAGAGTCAAACCAAAACTCTTCATAAAACCTCCTCATCGCAGAATCAAAAGTTTCCTTGCCTGATTTGATCTTGAAGTCTCAAGTCCGTACAGATAGACTCCACTCGGCAAATCCTCGGCACTGAAGCGAACGACATGGTGACCTGCCTCTTTATGTTCATTCACCAGCGTCCTCACTTCCTGTCCAAGCATGTTGAATACCTTGAGCGTGATGAAATCCGCATGCGGCAACTTGTATTCAATCGTCGTTGTTGGGTTGAAAGGGTTGGGATAGTTTTGATACAAGACGAATTCTGTCGGTGCTTCTGTCTTCCGCGTATCCACTTCCTCAATGTAAGGCAGGTATTCTGCGATGCCGCCTGTTGTACTCACGGCCCAGCCATTTGTGTACCCGCTGGGAGGAGAAGATACGAAACTCATGTGCTGGATCGTCCAAATCCCTCCTGGGAACGAACTTCTCCACGTGTTACCCCGATCGGTGCTTAGATAGATGCTAGCCCCACGCGCCGCAAAATATCCAAGGGAGGATCCTGCCCAGCTTATCGCGGCCACCGAACCAGAACCTGGTATAGCCACATTGAGCCACGTGACTCCTCCGTCAGTCGTCCGGGCAAGCGCGCCCGTTGTGCTTCCGATCAGACCTTCCTGTTGATTCCCGAACGCAACGCTGATAGCATTTGGCAGAGGCGTTGAACTCACGCTCCATGTTGTGCCCCAATTGGTTGAACGATACAAACGATTCGAGCTCGTGCCAAACCAGATGTGAGTGGTGCCTATGCTCGCGAAGGAGTTGTTCCAGCCAAGGTCGTTCCCGACCTGAGCAGGTGCAAACACAGTGTCGTGGAGCCACATAGCACCACCAGTTGTGGTCCTGAGAATGGTCCACTTTCCGCCAACCGGATCGCCGACCGCAATGCCATTGGTTGCATCAAACATACGGATAGCGTTGATGAAGCCGCCAACCTGTTGAAATACCCGAATCCAGGTTGCCCCTCCGTTTGATGTTCTGTAGATGTAGGCCGTTACTCCAGGAGCTGTGGCAGCAAACGCGTTGTTGGCGTCTACCGCCTCTACCACATAGGCATCTTCGGGATAGGGACCGTTTGCGGCAAGCCAATTCTGTCCACCATTCGTCGTGCGCCTGACTGTAAAGAAGTCGCCGACCGTCCACGCGACGGTTCGACTGACGGCTTTGACGCTGTACAGGGGTCTGGTGGTTCCTGAGGTCTGAATGTACCACGGTAAGTACGACGTGCCAACTTGAAACCAAAACACTTCGATGCTGGGGACGAGGGTAAACCTGTCTATTGCGGTGACACGCCACGGAACATATCCGAACAGTGCGGGAAGAAGCAACATCGATGTGTCGCGTGTCGTCCCAACGAGGGTCCACATCGACCCTTGAGAGAATTCTATCCTGTAGGTTACTGTATCCCAATCATCGTCGATTGAGCGTTGCCAGACAAGTCTGACGGAATCACCCGGCAGGAAAATTGAGCCGTTGATAGGAGACAGAAGATGGAAGGGATAGGGCGGACGGTTACGGCCACCAGCATACAGTTGAACGGTTGCGATCACAAGGAGCAGACCGAGACGCAATCGCATATTCGCCTCCACTGGTCTGATTGAGCAAGGGAAGGTTGCAGCTTCAGGGGTAAGTTACTTTATGATAGCGTAAACCGCAAGGGTGAGAAAAGGCTGGATACACGGTCACGACACAAGCCAGTGAGATTCAGCCGCCATACTTCCACGGCGACTCCGCCACGAGCAACGGGTCAAATTCGTTGCGGTACTCTGCTTCAATAACTTCCATGAGGACAAGCCTGTGGTCGCCGCCGCCATCAATGATCTGTTGCACCTTACATTCAACGTACGCGGGTGCGTTCTTCAAGATCGGCGCCATGGTTTTCCCCTCGGTGAAAGGCTCACCGTTCATCAGGCTGTCGCTCACCTCCGTTATGGAGAGGAATTTCCGGGCAATCTCCTGCTGATGCACGCCGAGCATGTGGACGGCAACGTAGCCGCTTTCGGTGAGACACTCGAACACGCTGCTCTCCGGCCGGACAGCCGCCATGATAAGCGGCGGTTTGAACGATGCCTGCGACAGCCACGTTACTGTAGCGCCACCATACTTGTCGCCGGATCTCGATGTGACGACATACATCCCGTTGGAGATCATGCGGAGCGCCTTTTGCTTCTTCTTAGTGTCCATCTGCGTACCGCTTGAAGGCTAATCTTTTGAAGAACAGTCAGATCACTGGTTGCCCATTCTCATCCGCCTGCGTTGCTGAACCTCCCGCATCGCTTCGCG
>CAYHRX010000003.1:22307-25366 GCA_964359075.1 uncultured Chitinophagales bacterium | reverse complement strand
GCGAAGCTATACAGTACCGCAGCCTCGATAGGAATCTGATGGTGTAATGGTTTCTTAGGCCTGATCCTTCACGCAGGCACACAGAGATTAGGCGTCTTTTCCGATATTGGAAAACTATGATAGAATCAGTGACGGACAGGCGTGTGTAGGCTCGGTGCCAACGAGACGCCTTCATCAATCGTGTGGAGTTGCATGTGTCGTTGCAGGTTCAAATGGGGGACCGGAATTGCACACGATAGAAAGATTCCAAGACGTCTTCAGGAGCTCGTGATTTGTTCGATCTTGGGGTTTGAGTGACAAGCACCCTTTTGCGGATCTAGATTGTCCAGAAAACACTTGACATTGACGTTCATGTGTAGTATTATTAGAGCGCTTCGATCTACTCAACTCATTTCACCCCCCAAGGGCTATCTTTGCCAATTATATATCAAAACGCTTCGATAAATTCTGTTGGATTGATTAGAGACTCAGCAGACTCTCACTCCTCGGGATTCCACCCACGCTGTGACTGATGCTGCACACCATGGAGTTGGGATGCAGAAAAGACCAACCATAAAAGACGTAGCGAAACAGGCCGGCCTCTCGTTGTCCACCGTCTCCCTTGTCATTAACAAGAGCGGCCATGTAAGTAAAGCAACTCGAAAGCGCGTCCTCGACGTCATAGACAAGCTCGGATATCATCCAAGCCATTCCGCACGACGTCTGGCATCAAAGACCAGCGGGAATATCGGCTTCATTCTCACCGAGGATCACTTCTCACAAGCCGAGCCATTCTATACGAAGATCTTCTTGGGAACTGAATTCGAGGCACGAAACCACAATTACTACATCCTCCTCACCACGGTCGACAATCATTTCAAGAAGAACGGCAACACACCGCGATTCCTGCTGGAGCGCAATGTTGACGGCGTTATTATCGCCGGAAAAATCAGCGACAAGCTTGTTGACTACATTCAGGAATTGGGTATACCTGTGGTGCTTGTTGACTATGAGTTGAAGCGCCAACGCTTTTCCTCCGTTCTTATCGACAACAGGAGAGGGGCTGCCGAAGCAGTACGGCATCTCACTCAGTGCGGGCACAAGAATATCGCCTTTGTCGGCGGAGACATTGAGCATCCAAGTATTGCCGAACGGTATGAGGGCTTCAAGGAAGTGCTCGCGGAATATGGTATCACCCCCGACAAGAATCGTATTGATGTCGATGAAGAGGATACCCGCGTAGTAAACGGGTATAATGCAATGCAGCGGATTCTCAAGCATGGGAGGCCGAGTGCCGTATTTGCTGCCAACGATGCTATGGCGATCGGATGTATGCAGTACCTCAAGCAATCAGGCGTGAAGATTCCCGCGGATGTCGCTGTCGTTGGTTTCGACGATATCGACATCAGCTCGCACACGGAGCCGAGACTCACCACTGTGAGAGTCTTCAAAGAAGAAATGGGCAAGATTGCCGTGCAGCGAATGGTTGAAATCATCAAATCCAAGACACAGGTCATGGCAGCATCATACGTTCATGTGGAGTTAGTACGCCGCGAATCGACAGGATGTGAAGTCACAGCCGAGTTGCCATCTTTTGCTCCTTAAGGATTAGTCCCTTTTTCATCCCTTTGGACTATATCTTCGCGATGTTAGGTGTGCTATGTTGTGTTCATTGTCCGCAGACTAGAAAGCCGAAAACCCGGGCCCTTGGGCAGCGCATATTGAAGGACTAGCGAAACCACGTTCTGGATCAATCTTCGTTCAATGCTACAATGTCCCATAGCAATCTTCTGCCGAAGGAAGTATGGGAAGGGAAGTCTTAATCCACAGTATCACTAATCTTAGGGAGGTCGTTATGAAACAGGCTATCAGGATACTTATCCCTGTCTGCCTTGTTGCCTTCGCCTTCATTACCGCTTACGGACAGCAAACGAATTTGCTGCGGAATGGTGGTTTTGAGAGTGGGAAGCCATCGTTATTCACGCCGGAGCCAGGTGCAAGCGGTGCGACATTGACATGGGCAACGGACCAGACGTATGGAGGGAGTCCACACTCGTTAAAGATCGTGAAGCCGGCCACAGGCAGTATGGCGCGGTGGGTATCGGGGAACATGGTGCGGTACTGGGTGGACAACATCGAGCGGAACGTGGATATCAAGCTTGGTGCATATGTGAAAACGAGTGGAGTGAACGTGAGCCCGGCAAATGATCAGGCTCGGTGGCAACTGAAGTTCTTCTTCTACGATACGCTCGGTGCATTAATCGGTGGTGGGCCGTTCGTGTTGAACGTGGATCAGTCGGTAGCGACACGGGACTGGTTTGCAGACACCAATGGTGTGGGTACGGTAAACCTGCCGGTGAGAGCCTATCGGATGATTGTGTCGGCGGAAGGCGGACCGAATGCGACAGGGACAGTGTGGGTCGACAACTTCATTCATGTTGGTCGAGCGGGCGCTTGGGCAGGACAGAACTGGAACGGATTCGTGGAGGCAGATTCAGGGTGGCAATACTGGATTGCGCCCAATGGAGGGAACGATGGGTTGACGAACTTCCCGGGTTCTGGCGTGACGACTGCAACGGCGAACAGTGGGACTTCCTCGCTGAAGATCAATGCGCCGGTAGGACGACAGTCGGGTGAGTTGATATGGTTTACGGAAACTGTGCCGATTCCAGCGAGCAGTGCCGGGAAGAAATATGTATTGAGTGCATGGGTGAAGACGAGCGGAATCAAGAAGGACTCGGTGTTTAATGCCTCATGCGCGCTTGGATTTACCTGGACGTGGCACACGAGGCTGTTCGGGGATGCGACGGGATGGAATGAGTTTGGCTCGGGCGAGTACCGGTTTGTGTTGAAGGATACGGCGCAGAATTGGACACAGTACCAGGTGATCATCACGGTGCCAGACAACAGTGTTCGGGCAGTCTCCGTCCGTCCACGCGCATACCCTCTCTTTACAGGAATTGGGTACTATGACGATTTTGAACTTGCCGCGCTGAACAGCACGAATATTGTCTCCAGCGTCGCCGGTTTTGAGAGTGGGAAGCCATCGTTATTCACGCCGGAGCCAGGTGCAAGCGGTG
>CAYHRX010000003.1:0-22207 GCA_964359075.1 uncultured Chitinophagales bacterium | reverse complement strand
TCTCCGTCCGTCCACGCGCATACCCTCTCTTTACAGGAATTGGGTACTATGACGACTTCTCTGTCAATGGTCAAGACCTGGTGCCCAGTGTCGAAGAGCAAGGTCCGACGCCCATCAGCGGCCTCGTACCTGCGGACTACAAACTCCGTCAGAACTATCCTAATCCATTCAACCCCACAACAACAATCAATTATGATCTGCCGAAGAGCAGCGCTGTAACACTCGATGTCTACAACATCGTTGGCCAGAGGGTGAGAACATTGGTCAATAGTGTCCAGGAGGCAGGCAAGTGGTCGGTGCAGTGGAATGGAACCGATAATGCAGGTGTGCATGTTGCGAGTGGCATCTATTTCTATCGGCTCGAAACACCAAACGCTGCGTTAACGCAGAAGATGGTGTTACTGAAGTAATGGTTGCATTCAGGGCGCGGAGATTTCTTCGCGCCCTTCTCTTTTGTTGTTGCTCTCGTTGGAGTTGTTCTCAAATCGTAAAACAATGATGTGTCGGACCTCGTATGAGACACACTCCTTTCCGTTCTTGCTTTCCTTCCCTGATGGTTCTTTCCCTCTTCATCTCCAACCTGTTCGCGGGCACGACCGGAAAAATTGTTGGGAAGGTGACCGAAACGGGTAAAGAACCGCTGGTTGGTGTCAATATTCTCATAGATGGAACAAAGCTTGGTGCTGCAACTGATGCTGGTGGACAGTACATCATCATCAACGTTCCCCCGGGCATCTTTTCACTAACGGCTTCCTCGCTCGGCTATCAAACCTCCCGCATCACCAACGTCAGGGTTTCCGTTGACCTTACGACGCATATCGACTTCGAGCTGAAAGAATCAGCTATTCAGATGAACGAGGAGATCGTTACGGTTGCACAGCGTCCAATGATCCAGAAGGACCTCACCTCCTCGTCATCAAAAATCAGTGCCGAGCAGATCAAAGCGTATCCTGTGGAGGATGTTGCTGCTCTTGTCAATCTGCAGGCGGGAGTTGTTGAAGGACATTTCAGAGGTGGTCGGTCAGGCGAAGTATTGTATATGATCGATGGGATTCCCGTGACAGACGCGTATTCCGGTAACGCCGGTCTCAGTGCTGAGACAAATTCGATTCAGGAATTGGAAATCATTAGCGGTACGTTCAACGCTGAATACGGCCAGGCCCTCTCGGGTGTAGTGAATCAGGTGACAAAGGATGGTGGAGAGAAACTGACTGGCGATGTGTCAGTCTACACCGGAGACTACGTGAGCCCACGGAAAAGTCTTTACCAAAACATCGGCAATGTGCGTCCCAGCGATATCTATAATATTGAGGCAAGTGCAGGTGGTCCGGTGATCGGCCTGCCGGATGTGACGTTCTTTGTTTCTGGAAGACTCTATCATAACGGTGGCTATTTGTATGGTAAGAGAACGTACCTGCCAGTCGATTCCTCCGATTATTCTTCTGACGATCCTTCGAGGTGGTATAGAGAAAAGACGGGTGACAATGCTTTTGTTCCGATGAATTCCGACAAGCGAGCAACGCTTCAGGGAAAGCTGAGCTTCAGCCTCTTCGGTTCCGACAAACTCCGGCTACAGTTCCTCCATCAGCAAAGCGATTTCCGAAGGTACGACCACAGATACAAGTACAACCCTGATGGGACGTACTCCAATTTTGTTCGTGGCAACCTGGCGAGCATCAACTATACGAGTGTCTTCAGCAAGTCGACATTTCTTGAGACAAATGCCGCGTGGTTCAGCAATCGGGAAAAGTCGTATGTCTACGAGGATCCGTTTGATCCACGCCTGATTCCGATTTCCCGGCGGCCGACAGCAGGTGGCTCGTCGTTTCTCACCGGGGGTGCCGAACCGTTCCACCGGGATCGTGAATCACGGTACATGTCTCTGAAAGGCGATCTCGTCAGCCAGATCACCTTCGAGCATCAAATCAAGATCGGAGTTGAAGGGAAGGTACATCGCATCTGGATTCACAACTTCATCATTCGCAACGACCAGACGACAGGGTACAAGCCGGTTCCCTATGATGTCGGGAACTCCGAGCTTGCACACACCACGCTCAGGCCGCGACAATATGCAGCCTATGTTCAGGACAAAATGGAGTTTGAAGACTTCATCGTGAACCTCGGTGTACGTTTCGACTACTTCAACCCGAAAGCGAATGCCCTTGCGGAGCCATTGACGCTTGTGAAGCTTGTGACAACTCCGGCCCGCTCCGAAAGCCAGGTCAGTCCGCGCATTGGCATTTCCTATCCCATCACCGATCGTGGGGTGTTGCATCTTTCTTATGGGCACTTCTTTCAGGTCCCCCAGTTCGATTTGTTGTATCTGAATCCTTCCTACAATATTGACCAGGGTAATGCTTTTCAAGTCGGCAATCCCGCGTTGAAGTCGCAGCGCACGGTTGCCTATGAACTCGGCCTGCAACAACAGATGAGCGATGACATCAAGATCGATGTGTCAGGGTACTACAAAGATTTCAGAAATCTTGTCGGGACGGAAATCTTTGACATCGGCAATGGCACCATTTACTCTCAATATGTCAATCGCGATTACGGCAATGCACGCGGCATCGTTGTGTCTGTCGAAAAGCGGCACACGCATGGGTTTTCAGCAACGCTCGACTACACGTTCCAAATTGCGCAGGGCAATGCATCGGATCCCAATTCCGTATTCCAAGATAATCAAACGAATCCGCCGAGGGAGAGTCAAAAGCAGCTTGCGCCATTGGACTGGGACCGCAGGAATTCGCTGAACGCGACGGCAACAATCGGCACATTGAATGATTTTACAGTCACATTCATCGGTAGGCTCGGCACCGGATTACCTTATACTCCAGCATCGTTCAACGCGCGCACGGGGTTGGTGAACAGTGAAAACAAACCAACGGTCACTAGTGTTGATCTTTATCTGACGAAGTATTTCATTTTCTTTGGCAGTTCGGTTAATGTGTTTGCAAAGGTATACAATCTGTTTGACACGCAGAATGAGCTCGACGTATTCAGTGACACCGGTAGAGCAGGATACACACTTCAACATGACGTCCCGCGCGGCGACGTTAACACCGTCGAAGAGTACTACACCCGGCCGGATTTCTACTCGGCACCGCGCCAGATCGTTTTAGGTCTCGGGGTATCGTTGTGAGTTCGATGAGGGAGAGCATAAAAGTCCGGAACATTGCGTGGGCGCTCGTGTCGATCGGCACGATGCTGCTGATGACTGTCTCATCATCAGTGTATGCACAGCGCTTTGTCGATCCAAACAAGGGGAATATCATCTACACGAAGCGCGGCATCATGGATGGAAATAATGTGCGGACCATCTTCTTGAACCATGGTGAAGTTGCTCTGTATCCGTTCCAACCGTCGGGGGAATGGCCGAAGGGTACGGGGCATTCTTACGTCGATGGTGTTGCGGTCATCGTACAGGCGGAAACTCGTGATCTCTTGGGTCAGATTATTCATCCTCTTGAGACGAACTACCGCGAGTTCAACAGACAAGACCCTGTTACTCACGGGGCATGGGGGTGGGAGCCGTTGCCCGGGTACGCCGACCAAACGCAGGGTCAACCCGCAATGAGTAACAAACCTGAGACATGGCCGCGCACCTGGCCTGATCGCTCGACTGAGTGGAACGGCCTCTGGAATGGATACTTCGGTCGTGGAATCCTGAATGCCGACCTTGAAACATATTTCCGGATGGATGATGCCGCGGATAAAGGATATCCTGCATATCGCCCGATCGCGACAGATAGCTCTCGCGGTGGATTGGGGCTTCAGGTTGCTGTACGAGGGTTCCAATGGTCGCAGGTTCTCGCCTCCGATGTCATCTTCTGGTATTACGAGATAACCAACATTGCCCAGCAGGATTACACCAAGACAGTCTTCGCACAGTACGTTGATTGGGGAATAGGTGGCACCCAGGACTCCAGCGATGACCGCGGGTTGTTCGACAGGCAGCTCGACATCGCCTATGCCTGGGACGGTGACGGCGTCGGGCAGCCAGGGAATTGGAGCCCGGTCGGGTATGCAGGATATGCATTCCTTGAAAGTCCGGGCATTGCAACCAATGGTGTAGATGATGATGACGACGGTTTCGGTGATGAATTGCGCGACAACGATGCGGGCGTGAAGATTACAGGCGCACAGAGCATCATTGCGTACATGCAAGGCCACTACAATATTCCCAACTTCCTCAGCTTCTACAACTATGAGGGATTCGATGATATTCCCGGCATTCAGCAGGGGTATTGGTGGACCGGCGACGAGAATCTGAACTGGCGCGGGTTCTCCGACCTCAACAATAATGGTCTCTGGGATGAAGGCGAGTCGTTGAATGACGATGTCGGGAGCGATGGCCTCGGTCCGTTTGACGCCGCATACCCCGGCCCCGACACCGATGGGAGTCAGGGTGATGGAAAGCCCGAGCAAGGCGAGCCGAGCTTCGGAATCCTCGACAAGGATGAATCCGATCAGATTGGTCTCACGGGTTTCAAGATATTTCCCGTCCACTTTTATGAGCTTCACAATGACGAACAAAACTGGCAAGTCCTGACGACACCGATCGATACCACAGGTTTTCAACAGTTGAACGATGTGAATCTGGGGATGTTCTTCTCGGCTGGCGCTCGCCCCTTGGGCACTTTCCCTGGCAATCTCTTTCCACTCCGCCAACAGGCCACAGAACGCTTCTCGATGGCTCTTTTGTTCGGGGATGGCCGGGATGATCTTGTCAGGAGAAAGAAGACAGTGCAGCAGATCTACAATGCCAACTATCGTTTTGCAAAACCTCCGGAGCGCCCCCGGCTGACCGCCGTGCCGGGCGACCATAAAGTGACGTTGTACTGGGATGATCGTGCAGAGCGTTCGTATGATCCATTCTTGCGCGAATTCGATTTTGAAGGCTATCGGGTGTACCGCAGCACCGATCCAAACTTCCTCGAGAGTCTGATCATTACAGATGCGTACGGAAAAAAGACATATCGAAAACCCATTGCGCAATTTGATCTCAAGGACGGAAAGAAAGGTTTGCAGGCCATTGATGTAAACGGTGTGAAGTTCGATATGGGAAACGATACCGGACTCCGTCACACCTATGTGGACGCCAACGTTCAAAATGGTCAGACATATTTCTATGCAGTAGTTTCATACGACTACGGTCTGGTAACAACGACAGTGACAGGATTGCTGGATGGCATTCCTCCCTCCGAGTGCACGAGTATCGTTAATGCCGACATCAACGGCAATGTGAAGGCCGATATCAATACTGCAGTAGTGACGCCGCGTGCGCCTGCGGCCGGGTACGTTGCCCCGGGGGTTGATGGCGGCATTCTGCATGACGGGCCGGGTACTGGCCGCAAGGACAATTTCACGGGTGGTGTCGAAGTCTCAATCCTAAATCCAGACTCGCTAAAGGATGGGCACATTTACAAGATCACATTCCAGAATCAGGCGGCCTTTCAGGATCACCCCATTCCGACGTTCAAGTTCACTGATGAAACCGCCGGTCGGACGATCATTGATAATTACCCGGTAATTGCGGTCGGGCAAGAAACACCTATTACGGACGGAATGATTGGCTATGTTTACAATGACACGACAGTGGAGCTTTCAGGAACGCAAACGAAGTGGACCGTCGGGGCACCGGCCAATATCTTTACACGAGTTGCGCTTGATGATGCATTCCTGACTACCAACGTGAAGTATCCGGCGGACTTTGAAGTGCGGTTTTTCCAGGGTATTGTTGATACGTCGGCAGGTGGGCTGTACTTTCCTTCTCCACCGGCCACTCCTGTGAATTTCACAGTTTGGAATCTGACCGAGAACAGGAAAGCACAGTTCATCTTCTTTGATCCTGACACCAATAACCACCTCACAATCGGAGATCGTCTGGTGATTGTTTATGGCGACAGTCTGGGCAAAGCAGCTGAGCCTGGCAACTACCATCCGACGTGGGGTGTGAAATTGTTTGCAGACACATCGGGTATTCCCGCACCTCCGGGTCCCGGGGCTGTACTATCCATCGTGACAACGAAGCCGTTCCGTACTGGCGAAGCATTTCAGTTCAAGATGAGCGCTGCAGGTCTGAATGCAAGCAAAGCCAAGAATGATCTTGCCAAGGTGGCGGTGGTGCCAAATCCCTATGTTGGCGCGGCATCGTGGGAACCGTTGAATCTTTTCCGTGCGGGACGAGGCGAGCGCAGAATCTATTTCGTGAACTTGCCGGCGAAGTGTACGGTCAGGATTTATACCGTGCGGGGGTATCTCGTGCAGACCATTGTCCATGACGCCGGCGTGGATAACGGCCAGGAACCATGGAACCTCGTATCGAAGGATGGTATGGATATCTCCTATGGCGTCTACATCTACCATGTCGATGCGCCAGGCATCGGGGAGAAGATTGACCGGTTTGCTATCATAAAATAGGGAGAGAGAACCGTGAAGAATTGTACGCTTATACTTGCCCTATGCGTTCTCTTCATAGAGATTTCTTCGGGACAGATTACCGGGCGGAACGTTTCAAAGACCGGCACAACGGCTGCCGCGTTTCTCGAAATTCCAGTTGGTGCAAGGGCGATTGGCATGGGTGGAGCGTTTGTAGCAACCGCAAACGATGTGACCAGCCTCTACTGGAATCCTGCCGGCGTTGCGCGCCTCGGTCATAGCGAAGCAATCTTCAGCCATACCAATTGGATTGCGGACATGAGTTTTGATTATGCAGCTCTGTCGATACCGCTCGAGAGTTTTGGAACGGTCGGACTGAGTTTTACATCGCTGACGATGCCTGAAATGCTTGTGCGCACCGTCGAACGTCCGGAAGGAACAGGTGAGCGGTTTACGGCAGGGAGCTTCGCTGTTGCGACACATTACTCGCGCAACCTATCCGACAAGTTCTCGATCGGGTTTACCGCCAAGTATATTTCAGAGAAAATCTGGGATATGCAGGCGAATGGGTTTGCTGTCGATGTCGGCACGCTCTTTACGACGAACTTTCTGAACGGCATGAGGATCGGTGCTTCCATTTCAAACTTCGGCACGGATATGAAGCTTGCGGGCAGGGACACGCGAACATTCCATCCGATCGATCCGAGCAAACTGGGAAGCAACAGCCAAATCCCTCAGAACATTGAGCTGGATGCCTGGCACCTGCCATTGAATTTCCAGTTTGGCATTGCCGTTGATGCCATCAGGTCTGACGAGAATCTCCTGACTGTCGCGGTCGATGCGCTTCATCCAACCGACAACTACGAGAGCCTGAATGTTGGCGCCGAGTATGGCTTCCAGAACATGTTCTTCATCCGCGGCGGGTACCAATCGCTCTTCCTCACAGATTCCGAAGGCGGGCTTTCGCTGGGCGCCGGTATTCTTGCTGATCTATTCGGAGGAGGAATGAAAGCCCGTGCCGATTACGCATACAATGACTTCGGCAGACTCAAGGCGGTTCATGTCTTCGCACTATCGGTTCTCTTTTGACTCATGTACTCAACATGGCGATTTCTTCCACACTTTACGTGTCTTCTCATCCTCATTGGAGGGTGTTCGGACGGCCGCCAATCCCCCGAGGCTCGCACCACCGCTATTGAACTTACGTACTGGCCGGCGCCCAACTCGCAGGAAGTGGAGCTTGCTGACAGCGTTGTGAAAGAGTGGAACCGACTCCATCCTGATATTCATGTCCGGATGCAACCGATTCCTGTCAGCCAGTCCACCGAAGAAGTGTTGCTTGCTGCGATCGCAGGAAAGACAACCCCTGATGTCTGCTCGAACATCTGGCCGGGCGCTCTGCATGAATACACACAGGCAGGCGGCTTGATCGCGCTGGACCAGTTCCCCGATTTCGATTCGATCGCTTCCGCCCGGACACCCCGCGAGCTTCTGCAAACCTTCCGCAACAACGACGGACATTATTTCCAGCTTCCGTGGAAAACCAATCCGGTGATGATGTTCTACAACAAGCGGCTGCTTGCGGAAGCGGGAGTCACGAGTGTACCGAGAACATATTCGGAGTTCCTGGCTGCGGGGGGGAAGGTTTCGCGAGATACAGATGGCGATGGTAAGATCGATGTGTGGATGGGAGAGCGAGACATACGTCCAATCTGGTGGCAGCGATTGTTTGACTTCTTCCCCTTCTACATCGCTGCGTCAAACGGAAAGACACTGTTCACACACGGAAGCGTGTCGTTTGGAGATAAGGCGGCTGCGCAGGTCTTCGGATTCTTTCAGGAGTGCTATCGGAACCGGTACTTTCCGAGAACGTTCTTTCAGGGAGGTGATCCGTTTGATCTTGAAAAGAAGGCAACGCACTTTGCCGGTCCGTGGCAGGTCGCCCATCTGCAGAAGTTCGTACCCGGGATGAAGTTCGGTGTCGTTCCGCTCCCGGTGCCGGATGACCATGAGGGTCCAGTGTACACTTCGGGGGACTTCAAGAACATCGCCATCTTTGGAAACACACGGCACCCCCAAGAGGCGTGGGAATTCGTGAAGTTCCTGATCAGTGCGCAACATGATCTGTTGTTGCTCAGGCTCTGCAACCAGATTCCGGTCCGCGGGGACCTTCTCACGAGCCCACTCTTTGCAGAATACTTCCGCCAGAATCCAGTGATGGTCAGTTTTGCAGAGCAGGCGGTCTACACGCGCGGGATGGATGGTGCCCCCGACCTCAAAGAGATCTTTGATGCGATCTCGCAGGAGTACGAAGTGTGCGCGGTGTTTGATCGCAAGTCGCCCGCGCAAGCAGTACAGGATGCGGTCGAGAGGACGAGACTCATTGTGGAGTGGAATAAGTGAGCAACAACTGGAGTATCATTCGGGCATTGAAGCAGAGTGACATGAACGGCTACTTGTTCGTTCTTCCCTATATCATCTTCTTTCTTGCCTTTGTTGCATATCCTCTGGTGTTCTCCCTGATCCTGGTCTTCCATCGCTGGAATATCGTGACCCCGATGGAATGGATCGGCCTCAAGAACTTCGTCCGCCTTGTACACGATGCACTCTTCCTGAGATCGCTCGGCAACACGCTGACGTTTCTTCTCATTCATATTCCGCTGCAAATTGTCTTCGCGTTGCTGCTTGCCGTGCTTCTCAACTCAAGAATCAAACTGCGTGGTTTCTTCAGGGCGCTGTACTTCCTTCCCGTGGTGGTTTCGGGTGTTGCAGTGACGATTCTCTGGCAACAATTGTACTCGTATGATTATGGTGTGTTGAATGCCATGCTCAATGCCGTTGGTCTTCCTTCTATTCCATGGCTCGTGAATTCCTCCTGGGCGATGCCGTCAATTGCCATCATGGCGACGTGGAAGAATATCGGCATCTACATCGTTTTGTTTCTTGCGGGATTGCAGAACATCCCCGGCGAACTCTATGAAGCAGCGAGTCTCGATGGGGCTACGAAAGCCCGACAGTTCCTTCACATCACGTTGCCAATGCTGAACCCGACGATCATCGTCATTGTTGTTCTGTCGACCATCGGCGGGTTCTCGTTATTTATTGAGCCGTACGTTCTCACCGGGGGCGGACCGATGCAAAGCACCTTGTCCGGTATGCTGTACATCTACAATCAGGCGTTCTATTTTGGACACATGGGCTACGCTGCGACACTTGGATTTGTGTTCGCCCTGGTCATCCTTGTCGTGGTTCTCCTCCAGCGGAAGTTCATTGAATCGGAGCCGACGGGATGAAGGCAGTGTTGAAATACTCAATCCTGATCATCGGTGCTGTTGTCTTTGCTTATCCGTTTCTCTGGATGATCGCCGGCTCGCTCAAGCCGGAGCTTGAGATTTCCGGGCTGGGCTTGTTCTCGCCACACTTTTCACTTCACAGCTATGAGCAGGTGATCACAAAGGTCCCCATCGGCCGAGGGTTCATTAACAGTCTCATTGTGTCATTATCCACGACCGTGACGGTAGTCGTCTTCGGCTCGATGGTCGGGTATGCACTTGCGAAGCTCAAATTCCTTGGCAACAAGCTGATCTATATGCTCATTCTGTTCACCATGATGATTCCATTCCAGATCGTCTTGATCCCACAGTATATACTGATGGTGAAGCTCGGCTGGACGGATACGTACCTCTCGCTTGTTGCGCCAGCGATGATGAGCGCGTTCAGCATCATCCTGTTCAGACAATTCTTTATGAGTCTGCCCCAGGCGTTGATCGATGCTGCCCGGATCGATGGCTGCACGGAATTTGGCATTCTCGTTCACATGATCTGGCCGCTGTCAAAACCGGTGATTGTTACCGTCGCACTGCTCACGTTTATGACAAACTGGAATGAAGTCCTGTGGCCTCTAATGGTTGTCCGTGAACGGTCGCTGATGACGTTACCGCAGATTGTCACACTGTTTACGATAGGAGGAGAAGCCGAATCCCAACTTGGCCCGCTACTTGCGGCAGCGACACTGCTCTCACTACCCATTATTATCGCCTATACATTCTTCCAACGATATTTTATCGAGAGCATGGCATCAGCTGGGTTGAAAGGATAGACTCGGGATTGATGGCGAAGACTGTCTTGTCATTGTCGCTCATATGGATGATCTCGGTTGCGAATGCCGGGAAGGTATCCGACACCGTGATCGTTGCAAGCGTTGGACGCTTCGCTATTACCGCTCGTGATTTGCTTGACAGCTATGAGTTCGGCCCGGCGTTCGTCAAGCGATCGGCGAATCCGCTTCGCACACACCTCAGCTATATGGTCTACGAACGGCTCCTTGCACTTGAAGCAGAGCGCCTTCGATATGATACGACAGAGTTTGTTCATGACCGAGTGGCGGCATTGGAAGAGGATCTCACGACAGATGAGCTCTATAAAGAAAGGGTCCTTGCGCATGTTCATCTTACCCCCGCTGAAATTGATACCGGCATTCAGAAAGCAAAGATGAACCTGCGTCTTCGTTGGATCTATGCAAAGACACTTGCTGACGCGCAGCGCATCAACGGGCAGATAAAGCAAGGAGTTTCGTACGACGTGCTCTTTGCGCGTCAAGGGGACCGATCAGACACTCTCGACAAACATTTTCTGGAGACAACCCTGTTAAAACTCGAGAGTGACAATCCCGACCTGGCCGCGAAGATCTCGCATCTCCATGCAAGGGAGGTCTCTGCTCCGATCGAGGGGCCGGACGGGTTCTACATCTTCAGAATCGATCAGATCTGGCAAAACCCTCTGACGACGGAAACAGAATACACCGCGCTCAAGGATCAAGCAACCAAAATACTCACATCTGCCAGGGCTGATGCACTCGCTGGAGGATTTGTGAAAGAGAAGATGAAATCTGTCAACCCCATCATCAAAGCAGATGGATTCAACATCGTCCGGGCGTACATGGCAGAGAAAGGTCTCTCACACGATACGCGGGTGGAGTGGGACATTCCTTCGACATTTATGACCGAAGCCGGTCCACTTCCGATCTCATCCTCGGGGAAATTCCTGAGCAGGGCGCTGGTAACATTCGGCAGCCAGATGTTGACTGTACGTGATTACCTCCGCTGGTTTGATATCCATCAGTTTCAGTTAAAGACCAGTTCGCTCGCTGCGTTCAATTCGAGTGTGAAGAAAACAATCTGGAAGATGGTGCAGGATAAGCTGCTTAGCCAGGAAGCGTACTCGCTCGGTCTCAATCGCCGTAGCGTTGTGCAACTTGAGAAAAGAAAGTGGGAAGCCAAGCTGTTGTATCTTGCAGGGCGTTCGCATGTTGCGCGAACAGTTGCACTTTCCGATTCGGCTGTCAAGAACGAGTATACCATCCACAGGCAGCGTTATCGCGACGCATCCGGGAAGGCGATGAGTTTTGATCAGGCGAAGGGCCAAATCAGGCTTGCTCTGTATTATTCGGAGGAGTCAAAGGCATTGATGAGAACACTTCAGAGACTTCAGAGGGAATTCCCCGTTGCGATCAATGAAGAAGCGGTCCGGAGTTTGTCGGCAACAGTGTTGAAGGAAACCAGTCCGATTGACGTCATCTTCTACAAGCCTGGCGGCACGTTTCCCCGCGTTGCATTTCCGAGCATCGACGAACGATGGCAATCTTTTCCACCCACACTACGATGAACATGCTGTCATACACGTATCCAGTTTCTTCTCTCTTCACCGGATCGAGCCTTGGGAACCGCCTCGCGTTTGCCCAGCTTGATGAACAGACACACCTGAGAGGCTTGTGGAGCTCCATAGATGATCAATTCTATTTAGGCGAGTGGATTGTCGATATCATGCTGGATGGCGCATTGCTCCATCCCCACGAAACAGTGTTTGCTCCGGAATCTCAAACGACCCGATTAGTGAACGGCGAAGGGAGTGCAGAAAGGCAATTCTATCTCCCATTTGCGGTGACAAAAGAAGCCCTGATGGACATCGACGGATTGCGCAGGGGGGTGTATCTCGTGCGGCTTCTGGCGGGCAAAGAGGGTAGCTCTCTGTTCATTGTACGACATTCGTTGGTGTTTCCGGCCCCGCCAAGCCCGAAGTTCATCAAAAAGCCACCGGTCGAGCAAACGCAGAAACATGTGAAGGTTGTTTGCAGAGAGAACCATGGCGAGATAACAACTCTCGGCACGCCACAGGAAGCAAGAGTGTTTTGGTCAACAACGCCCCTGCATCTCTGTTCAAGCGATGATCGTTCGATGGTCGTGGAGTACAAGTATCAATTGCAGCCGGGAGAGATTCTGGAGATTCCCTTTGTCCTTGCTTTCTCTCCCTCGGGTGTTGAGCGTGCGCTCGCAACTGCGCGGGCCGATCCGAAGCGTACACTGGAGGAGGCGCGTATAGAGTATGGGCATCTCCTTTCCCGAACACATGTCGTTACTCCTGAACCGGTGATCAACCGTGGCCTTCAATGGGCCAAGGTGAACTCTGCCCGTGTCCACCACACCTATCGCATCGGGGATGCCTTCACGAATGATCCGCCACAGGACATTGTCGTCATTCGCGATCTCGCATGGTACGTCCTAGGCGCGGATTACATCTTGCCGACATTCTCGCGAAGCTTGTTGGAGCTGGCTGAGAAGTATGCATTTCACGAAGGCGGAAAACTGACAGAGTTTATCCACGCCAATGAAACTGTGCCGGAGAAGCATGACTACAAGCTCAACATCAATGACGACACACCGCTCTACGTTTATGCGCTGTATCATCATGCAGTGACAAGCGGTGACGACAACTTTCTGCGCTACGCGTATCCGCTTATGAAGCGTGCCTGCGATTGGATTCTGTCGCAGGTGAACGATGGCCTCGTCCGATGCTACGCAGATGGGACACAGGTGTGGGGGATTTGCAGTTGGCGGAACATCATTGACGATTATAATCTCACAGGTGCCGTCACTGAAATCAATGCCGAGTGCTATCATGCGCTGTGCCTTACTGCTTCCATCGCGCGACGGCTGGGTCGTTCAGATGAGTCATCGTATTACCAGCGCGGCGCTGAGGACCTCAAAAAGAGCATCAACGCGCAGCTCATTTCCGAGAAGACCGGACTGTATCTTCTGAACCTCGGCAATGGCGGCGTCCGGCACCATGATGTTACCGGTGACTTGATCTTCCCGGTCATGTTCGATGTGGCTCAGCCTGACATGCGTCAACGCATTCTCGAACGGCTCACAAGCGAAGAGTTCTGGACACCATATGGAACACGCACCGTCAGTCCCATGGAGGAAAACTACGATCCCGACTTCGGCTACCAGCTTGTTGGGGGTGTGTGGCCGAATCTCACAGCATGGACGGCTTACTGCGTACGCGAAGATCGGCCGGAAAAACTCATCGAAAGGATGTTGAACACCTATCGGATGAGCGAGACGGAAAGGCCGGTGGACTTTGTGAACGTTGTACCGGGTGAGTTTCCCGAACGTTTGCATGGTGAGACGTTCATCAGTCGCGGCATGACGATGAGTCCCTGGATGCCCCCGACGTACTTGTGGCTGGGGGTGGAAGGGCTGATGGGCGTGAAGCCGACACTCGAAGGACTGGAAATCAATCCCGTGATTCCTCCTGAATGGAAATGGGTGGCCATTAGAGATCTCCTGTACAAGCAAGAAAAGGTCTCGGCGTTCTTGTATGATGGAACATTGTACTCCACGCACTCAGTTACAAGCAAGTATCCCGTGAAAGTGGGCGCTAAGGTAAACACCACGGTCGACAACGAGCGTGTCTTTTGCATCTGTATCGCGGTTGACGATGACCTCCTGCTGTTCGCTGCCTCGGACGAGCAGGCAGACGGGAAAGTAACGATTGAAATCTCCGGGTCGCGCAATGAAATAGGTGTTAAGCTCAAGGCAGGAGAAGCGATTCTCATTTCCCTACCGCTCATTCGCGATAAGAGTACAGCGGAACAGGTTTCGACAGTCAAATGAATCAGACAACGGTACTGCTTTTCACCTCCCTTGTCGCGACCGTGGGTCTGGGTGGAGAAAAGAATCCTCCTGCCGACGATCCCACCTCGTATTTTTTTGACAAGGGGTACGGTCAGGTCGAGGTTGGAGGACGATTCGTTGGGGCAGAGTTCCATGACAGCCGGCCTCTTCCTTCTCGCATCAGCTTCTACTATCCGGTGGCAAACAGTATTGACCTGAGCACCGACTACTGGAAGCGAGGTGAATCGCAACCGATGGTGGTGGGTTTGAGAATTGGGACAGAGCCGCAACGCTGGATCGGTAAGGAGCCCTGGGCCTATGCGCTCAGCCCCCACCGGGTGAAGTTCGAGCGAAAGGAAAACGATCTTTCGTTCTCGATCAGCTACGAATTCTGTTTGAACGAGCCGGCAATGGTTGCCATCCTACGAATAAGAAACGATGCAGCCCATCCGATCTCCGTTGATGTCTGCACATATCTCCGTCTGAGTTTGCGGACGTGTCAGACTTACGCACGGAAGGATTCGGCGTGGACGGAGCATGACGATGCGTTGAACGCAATCATTGCCCGCTTTGATGATGTGGATCTTGATCGTGCGGGCCTGTTTGTGCAGAATGTGGGCGCAAAGCCAGTGAGGTGGAGATCCAGTGCAACAGAGCTCGTCATGATGGACACCGGGATGTCTCGATGGTTATCCTCTTCAGATGTATCACTCTCGGCCCGGGGCAAGGTAGTTCCGGCTGCCGCATTTGAGTATGAGATGACGTTGAACCCTGGTGATTCACTCTCTATCATCCAGGTCGTTGGGAGTTGTCGGCAGAACGAAGTTGCAGAGAAGATGCGGCGTCTGTCGACTTCTTGGCAGAAAGAAGTGGAAGCGTACAACGCCTTTGTCCATCTGAAGTCAGAACAAGAGGTTCAATTCTCGACTGGGGATGAGTGGCTGGATAGATCGTCGGCATGGGCTCGAGGGATTCTTGCAGCGAATGCCCACTATCTCGACGGGCATGTGGTTCCGATGCCATGTCCGGCAGAATACAACTTCTTCTTCACACACGATCTTCTTCTCACGAACCTCGGTGCTGTGAATTTTGATTTGATGAGAGTGAAGCGTGATCTGGTCTATGTTGCCTCGCTCTCAAAAGACAAGATCATTCCGCACGCGTATTACTGGAAGGATGACGGGTATAAGACAGAATACTGTACCCCCGATAATTGGAACCATCTCTGGTTCATTCTGGTTGCGGGAAGCTATCTCCGCCATTCGATGGACGACTCTACAAGTAGAATCCTCCTTCCGCTTGTGCGCAAGAGTGTGGAAGAGATTCTGAAACAGAAGAAACAGGACAACCTCATGTACGGCTTCCGTCCCGATTGGTGGGACATCGGACACGTGGAGGGTCCGAGAGCGTATCTCACCATTCTAACTATCCGTGCTTTGAAGGAGTACCTCTTCATCAATTCGGCACTTGGTCAGTTCTCGTCGTTGCTGATTCAGTATGAGCATCTTGCGGATTCGATGCAGACAGCGTTAAGCCATCGACTCTGGAATGAACAATCGAAGTATCTTATGGACAGCAACGGAAGCACGGCTGATCCGCACTATTATATGGGCTCACTTCTTGCCCCCGTGTTCGGGATGTTGGATGAGAAGAAGGCTGGCGAATTGGTGCTGACCGCCGGCCGGGAGCTTGTTGACAAACGAATCGGAGTTCGTGCAGCGATGCCGCCTGATTTTCACACGAAGGAGTCGATTGTATTCTACAAGTTCGCCGGAGATGAAGCCGGACAGCCGTACTATTACATCAACGGCGGCGTGTGGCCACACAACAACGCGTGGTATGCCCTTGCATTGAAGAGTGTCGGGATGGTTGATGAGGCTACGAACTTTGTGAAGAGAACCATGACCCTCGATGGGATCGCCAATAGCCCGATGGGCATACCTGCGATGTATGAGTATCGCTTTTCAGATTCAGCGTCAGCAGACTTCGGTAAAATTGATAAACCCTCCTTTCTCTGGGCTGGCGGATTCTATCTTTACACGCTCTACCATCTGTTCGGTGTTGGGGAGAACGAGTGGAATGTTTCCATCGCCGGGCCCCTTCCTTCGGCAACCCCATCCGCCAGGTACTCTTTTGCATTCGGTGAATCGAAACTCGTCAATGTTCATGGAAAGGGGAATCGGCTGCGTACTGCGTTCGTGGATGAAAAGGAACTTCCGTCGCTTGTCCTGCCATTGGAAAAGCACATCGGGAAGTCAGTGGATGTTGAATTCGGAATTCCAAACCAGCCGTACCTTGAGCGAGTGAATGCGCGCCTTCACTCTGCTCTGTTCGATGCAGTGAAGAAGTCGTTGGTGCTCAAAGTGTCGTCGTTCAAAGGTCACAACACAATGGTGTCGGTTGTGGTTCTGAAGCCTCCGAAGAAGGTGGTACTCGATGGACGCACACAGGGCAAGTACACAGTCCGGACTGAGAAGGATGGGATAAAAGTGCTGACCATCAGCTTCGTCGGTTCCGACAAACACCAGACCCTTGAGATAGTATTCTGAAAAAGCTATGAGAGTGGCGCAATATGAAAAAACACATACGCTCAACGTCATTAACAAACTGCTTCGGGCTTTGAATGAGGGCGAAATGCTCATCAAAGTGGAAGCATGCGGAGTCTGCGGAACGGACGTTCACATTGTCGATGGCACATCGAGATCTACACCGCCCGTCGTGCTTGGACATGAGTATGCAGGAATCGTGACGGATGTTGCGAAAGGAACAACGGGAGTGGCTGTTGGGCAACATGTCGGAGTTGACCCCAACATTTCATGCGGCACGTGTTTCTATTGTCGCCGCGGTCTCGCCCATCTCTGTTCAAATCTTCGGGCACTTGGCGTCGATATCGACGGTGGGATGGCGGAATTCAGCATCGTGCCTTTCAAACAAACCTACGCGCTGCCACAGGACATGGCCCCCGAGTTGAGCGCGTTTATCGAGCCGGTCTCTTGTGCGATTCATGGCATCGATCTCGCGAGAATCCGATCCGGAGACACAGTTGTCATTCTCGGCGGGGGGACGATTGGTTTGATCATGCTGCAACTTGCCAGGAATGCAGGCGCAGCCCGCCTGATCATTATTGAGCCGCTTGCCCACAAACGGGTGATTGCACAAGAGCTGGGCGCTGACGTTGTGCTCGATCCGCAAACGACCGACATTCAATTGGCAATTCTCGATCTCACCCGGGTTGGTGCTGATGTCGTGATTGAGTGTGTTGGTAGGCCCCAAACAACTGAGCTGGCCCTTGAACTTGTCCGCCGCGGTGGACTCGTTGAGTTCTTCGGCGTTTGCCCGATTGGCGAAAAGATTGCCATCGAGCCGAATGCCGTGTACTTCAAAGAGCTGACGATTGTAGGCTCGTACGTCAACCCGCACACATTCGACCGCTCGATCGCAATGCTGCAATCCGGAAGGGTGCGGATCGACAAGTTCCTGATCCACAAATTCCCGCTCGAAGGCGTGCATGAAGCACTGCAATATCAGCGGGAAGGGAGAACAATCAAGAGCATTGTACAACCGAATGTGTAGGAACTCAAACGACGGATCAAGAATGAGGCACCTGTTATCACTTATCTTCTGTTGCCATTGAATAGTATCACGAGCGCTGCGGCCGGCCGGCGGTCCTACTCCCTCGATTTAGCCAAACAAATTCTGTGGAGTAGGTCGGGCGTCCCCGCCCGACCGCAGAGTAGCATTTCAGCACGGTGGACGACCACAGAGGGTCGTCCTACTCCACAGGTTAGGAAATTCAAGATCTTGGTAATTGGTCGGGCGCTGGCAGTGCTTGTCGAACTGTCCCTGCCCGACCACGAGAGACAATATCAAACTAGGACAACACCTACAACCGAATGCGTAAGAACTCAAGCAGCGGATCCAGATTGAAGAGCCTGTTACTATTTATGTCCTTAATGTCACTGAATAGTACGATGACTGTCGCCCAGCAGCTTACTTCTCTCGTCAACTTCAGCCATCTTGAACATCTGACCGAGCGCATTCCATTTGCGGACGACACGGTCAGCATCGTGCACGTCTATGCCAACTATCCCGACTATCATTGGGTTGATGCGAAGGAATCCGGACCGGAGGGAGTTGCGTGTGTTGATGATGCCGGACGCGCGGCAGTGGTCTACCTGCGTCACTATGAGCTGACGAAAGATGTCCAGAGCCTGTCGCAGGCAAAGGAACTTCTCAAGTTTGTCCTCAACATGCAGGCCGGTGACGGTGAGTTTTACAACTTCATCCATGCCGATCGCTCGATCAATAAGGATGGAAAGACAAGTTTCAAATCGTTTGGCTGGTGGGCAAGTCGGGGAGTATGGTGCATGGCGTTGGGGTATCGCGTTCTCCGGTCGGTCGATACATCATTCTCTATCCGCTTGCAACAGGGCGTTGAGAAATCGTTGCCGCATGTCGAGAAGTTGCTGGCGAAGTATGGTGAGTACCAGACCATGCATGGATATCGTGTTCCGCAATGGCTGTTGTACGAGTCCGCTGCCGATGCAACGACGGAGCTGCTGTTAGGATTGAACGAATATTATGCCGCCACACAGGACAAGAAGATAAAAGGATTCATTGAAAAACTCGCCGATGGCATAATGGCGATGCAAGATGGCGACATCAAGACTTTTCCGTGCGGGCTTCACCGTTCCTGGCAAACGATCTGGCATATGTGGGGGAATGGACAAACGCAAGCACTCGCTCAAGCGGGAAGGATGCTGACGAACAAGAAGATGATCCATTCTGCCGAGCGTGAAGCGAAGGGCTGGTACAGCCGTCTGTTGATTCAAGGATTCTTGAAAGAAATGGATATTGCTGTGCCTGAGAAAAAGCTGGAGTACGAGCAGATCGCTTACGGTGTGCGTCCAATGGTTGCAGGATTGATCAGACTCTACGAGGCGACCGGGAACGCGGAGTATCTGACGATGGCAGGACTTGCAGGCTCGTGGTTCTTCGGAAACAATGTTGCACATCAGCAGATGTACGATCCGATGACGGGCCGCTGCTTTGACGGCATCAAAGATTCAGTCACGATCAACAAGAACTCCGGCGCCGAGTCCACGATCGAGGCGTTGCACGCACTTGTTGAGCTTGAGCGGTATCCTGTTGCGATGAAGTATTTGAGCTATCGCCGTGCCTGCACGCACGCCTGCCGCTTTGGATTTCCTGAGGCGGGCAGGCCGGAGTGCAGCGTTACGGCACGCAGGCGTGTCCGCAGCGGTGAGTCTGCGAACTCTCTGTATGCCGTGTTTGAGAATTCACAGGGCGATGAGCTGACCCTTGTGCTCGACTTGAAGAGGTCGAAGGTGGTTGTGCTGGAGGGAGAGAAGAGTAAGAAGTATGGTACAGGGAAATGAAGAGGTGTTAGGAGAAAGGCGTTTTCTCTCAAAGGGTAAGAATCACTCGTAATGTGTCCACATCCGAATGACCTTTACGATTCGCTGTTCTTCGAGAATCTGATAGACGAGCCGATGCTGAATGTTGATGCGGCGAGAATACGCTCCGGCAAGATCACCGACGAGCTTCTCATATGGAGGAGGTGTCTGAAAAGGATTGAGTTCGAGAAGTTTGAGAAGCCGTTCGGCTTTTGGTTTTAGTCCGGTTGCAGAGAGTTTCTTGGAGTCTTTCTGAGCTTGTTTTGTGAAAACGAGCGCCCATTTTACCAAGGAAGCTCCGGTGAGCATCTCTCGACGGGTGTCTTCAAACCTCGTCGAATTGATTCACGCATCTTTGGAATCGAAAGCAAATACAGGGTTTCCTGGATGGCTCGCCAGTCATCAAGTGAGACGAGAACACCTCTACTCTTCTTCCCAAGGATATGGACAGGCTCATGGGACTCTTCGGACTCGGCGAGAAGTCTCGAAAGATTGGCTCGTGTTGCTGATACTGTTTTCATAGGATTCACCCTTGCTGTTTTCTATCTTCAAGATAGCTGTTTCTCTGAAGACTGTCAACGAGTCTCGATGAGACTGCCTGGCTCCATGAAATGGCGATGAGTTGACCTTGTGCTCGACTTGAAAAATTGAAAGTGGTTGTGCTGGAGGGAGAGAAGAGTAAGAAGTATGGTGCGAAGGCAAAGAGTAAGGGTATTCCCTAATAATCCAGTTACAATTATACGGGTATAACCTTATGAAGCTCGGTTGGACGGAGAGAGGCGCAGGAAGTAGAGCTGGTCAGAAAAGGCTCAAGTAGTCCCGCGCACCATGTAAGATGCGGTGCACATAAATAGTCCGGCCTTCAATTGTGTAGAAGATGAGATAGTCATCCACAACGAGGTAGCGGTAGTGCAGACGGGCAAGGTCATCCTCTTTGGGAACCCGGCCCAGGTGTGGGTTGCGGGAAAGAAGCTGAAGGTTCTTTTCAATCTTGGTGGCGAGTGCTTCTGCTGCCGATGGTCGGTCGGCTGCAATGTACGAGACGATCTCAGTGAAGTCATCTTCTGCAGCCCGTAAGAGCCGGATACCGTACTTAGGCCGATTCACGGATACGTTTTCGCATGTCTTTCATGACTGTGAAGAGACTGCGGCCTTTGTCGCCGCCAGCCCGCTGTACTCGTGCGACAGCCAGTTTGCTAAAGAGGTCGAGCTTGAGTTGAAGTTTGGTGTATTGAGCCATTGACATTACAACGAGGTCACCTTCACCATTCTTCGTAATGAAGATATGCTCACCGGAGCGATGAGCAAGTTTGGAGATCTCATTGGCCTTATTCCTCAGGTCAGAGATCGGTTTGATAACAGGCATTTTGCGCTCCACAATAGTTGTATCAATATAGTATCATTTACGTGAGAAAGTCAACGTGCGGCCCCGGCGCATAACAAACGGAGTCTCACGGAGGAGGAATCAAGATTGTGGAGGGGCATGGGGAGTGGAAAGCGTTTCTTCAAAGACGGGATGCATACCACGGGTCTGAAGCTTGTCAAAACCAAAACGCTCGACTTGGGGGTCATTCTCCTCTGCTACCAGCCAGCACAAAATTAGCAGACATCGTTTCTGAAATTTGACTGCGGAGAGGACTGGTGCTATATTGACCGTGAGATACATGAATGGAATAAACGCAATGCGTGGTTACGGTAGTTTTGTGCCATCCAACTGAAACAATTGAGAAAGGAGAATAACGATAGACGACAAAGAGAAGGTCATAGCTGCTTTGGAAAACCCAGAGTGGGAATGGCGCACCATTGATGGTGTTGTAAGGCAAACGGGTCTTTCAAGAGATAGTATCCTTGAGATCTTGAAAGGTCTTGAGGAAAAGATCATTCGCTCATCTATTCCAGACGAGAAAGGCCGGACTCTCTATACCACACGAAGACACTATAACAAGAAACAGAGCTTGTTGAAACGATCCATCGATTCTGTTTCAGGCAGCATTCGAAGTTGAGAAAGGGAGAACCAATATGAGCGAGATTTCTATCGTCATTTTTGCAGTCTTTGGTGGTTTTGGGATGAATCTCTTGCGCTTGGCTGAACTGTCGAACATTCCTCGCCCTGACAGACCAGAGACCTTCAAAGATCCACTCTACTTAGTTCAGTTCTTTCTTATTCCCTTTCTCGGCGGCGGACTCGCATATGCTTACTATGCCAGCGGGGTAACATTTAATCCCATTCTCGCTATTAATATAGGTGTATCAGCTCCGTTAATTTTCAAATCGTTTGCTTCTACACTTCCACCGGTTGGGGCAAGAAAAACTGATTGACGTCGCTTGCTGGAGATAATGGGATATGAGTGATGTTGATGAAATAAAGGCAGCAATCAAGAATGAGATTGACTCGACCCCTGAGTTTGTTGACTTCAAAATCATTGACAGAAACCAAGAGGGTGATATCTGGGTGTT
>CAYHRX010000002.1:0-27087 GCA_964359075.1 uncultured Chitinophagales bacterium | reverse complement strand
CCATTCTGATTGCTTTCCGACGATCCACTTCGGCCCGCACCTGCTTTCCTTTCACAACTCCGGTCAGGATCTCACCTATTATCGCCTGTGGATCTTCCTTGCGCGGGTTGTCGGAAGTAACAATTGTCACGTCGCTCCTCTCGGTAGCGATCCTTGCCATCTTCGGGCGTTTGCCCCGGTCACGATTGCCGCCGCAGCCGAACACCGTAATCACGTTGCCCCGGTTCTGCTTGGGGAGAATGTCGTGGATGGCTCGCAGACAGTTCTCAAGCGCATCGGGAGTGTGCGCGTAGTCGACGATCGCCGTCCAACCTTTCGGTGATACGATCTGCTCGAACCGGCCGCGCACAACCTTCAGGTTTGCGACCCCCTTCGCAATTGTCTCCGGTCGAAGCCCGATTGCTATCCCCGTAGCAAAGGCCGCGAGGATGTTCGATACATTGAACCCTCCTGTAAGCGAAGAGGCAACGACTGTGCCTGCACCGCCGTATTGCACCAAGAACCGTGTTCCCCCGACAGTCGTCTCGACGTTCCTCGCCGTAACATCAGCCGAAGAAGATGCACCGTATGTCAACTGCTTCGCCTTGGAGTGTTCGACAATCTTCCTTGCGTAGTTGTCGTCGAGGTTAATCACGGCATATGAAGACGCGCTCAGTCCATTAAACAACATCTGCTTTGAGGCGAAATACTTGTCCATCGTGCCGTGGAAGTCCAGATGATCCTGCGTCAGGTTGGTGAATACTCCAACTCTGAAATCGAGTCCGTGCACTCGGTGCATCGCAAGCGAGTGCGAAGAGACCTCCATGACGACAGCGGTGCAGCCTTTCGACACCATGGTCGCAAGGAGTCCGCTGAGCTCGAGCGACTCTGGTGTTGTGTGTGTTGCCGGCACAGTCTCGTCGCCTATCTTGTATCCGATTGTCCCAATCAATCCCACGCTCTCGCCCGATGCCTCGAGTATGGATTTGATTAGATGCGTTGTCGTTGTCTTGCCGTTCGTGCCCGTCACCCCGATCAACCGCAGCTTCCGCGATGGATTGCCATAGAAGTTTGCCGAGATGGTGGCAAGCGCCCTGCGTGAATCTTGCACAACAATCTTCACAACTCCGGCGTGCATGAAGAACGAATCCGGCAAGGCACCATCATCCTCCACCACAACCACTGACGCACCCTTCCTTACTGCCTGGTCGATGAACTTATGTCCATCGACTGCCGTGCCGCGTATGGCAACAAAAAGATCGCGGCGGTCGATTTTGCGCGAGTCATACTGGATGCCATGCACTTGCACTTCGTGCGTGACAACCATCCGTCCATACATTGTCTGAAACATCTTGATTACTGGAACACCATCCAGTAGTTTTGATAACGTCATACACCCTGCACCTCAGTTCTGGGCAACAAGTCTAGATCCCCTCGGCTCACATCTCAACAACACCCGCGTGCCGACCTTCACTTGTTGTCCGGGTGCCGGCGACTGCGCAACAATCACCCCTGAGCCTGCAATAACCACCTCGAGATCTTCCATGGTCAAGCGGTTCATGGCGCGACGAATCGACATGCGCCGGACATCGGGCACAATGGTGAAGCCTTTCGGGACAGCAACACCGGTCTTGCTGGTGGTGATTTTCACTGGTGTCCCTGGGAGAGTGCGTGTTCCGGGACTGGGTGATTGCCTCAGAACAACTTTCCCGCCGCCGAATTGCTCGATCTCGAATCCGCGCCCGCTGAGCATGGAGCTCGCGACCTCGACATCAAGCCCGGCAACATCCGGCACAACCAAGTTCTCCTTCCTGGCAATTACAGGTTGTTCAGGCCTCGTGACCCAAGACGACGTCGCGATGATCTTCTCCGCTATGGCTTTGAATATGGGCGCGCTGGCAAGCCCGCCCGTATATCCGCCTTCGTGGGGATTATCCAGCATGACAAGACACACCACCTTCGGGTCTTCTGCCGGGAAGAAGCCCGCAAAAGACGCCGTGTACTTGCCGGGCTCATATTTTCCATCAATGACCTTGCGCGATGTTCCTGTCTTCCCAGCAACCGAAATGTACTCGTGCCGTGCCGAGACCCCGGTCCCCCTCTCGACAACACCCTCAAAGATCCGGGTGAGAAGCTGTGCGGTGTTCTTCCCAATCACTTTTCGGATCGCTTGCGGATGTGTCTCGGAAACAACCTCATGGTGTTCGTTCAACTCCTGCTTCAACACGTACGGTTTCATCAACACGCCATTGTTTGCAACTGCGGCATAGGCCGCGGCAATCTGGATCGGCGTTGCGCCAACTTCATACCCGATAGCCATACTATTGAGTGTTGCGCCGGACCACTGGCTCGGCTTCTTGAGTTCGCCGTTCACTTCACCGGGCAACTCAACGCCGGTTGCTACGCCAAATCCAAAGTTGCGCGCGGTTGTGTAGAGCAATTCCGCACCGATCAGATTGGAAGCTTTCGCCATCACGATATTACTGGAATGCTCAACGGCCTCTTGAAATGTCAATACGCCATATGGATGTGTATCTGTTATCTTGCGGATTTCGCCGTCTGAGTACTTGATTGTGTATGTCCCGTTTTCGGCAAAGAACTTCTGATCAAGCTTGATCAGCGAGTGCTCGATCGCAGCAGATGCCGTGACGACTTTGAACACCGAGCCCGGCTCGAACATATCCGTGAGTGCACGATTCTTGAACAACGCCGCGTCAACGTTCTCTATGTTGTTAGGATCAATTACAGGATAGTTTGCCATCGCCAGGATTGCACCGGTGCCAGGCTCAAGCATCACCACCAGGCCGCTCTCTGCCTTGTTGCGCTCGATCCCTTTGCGCAGTTCGGACTCGGCAATTGACTGATACTCAAGATCGATCGTGAGTACAACATTGTTGCCGTTCGCCGGGTCAACACGTGGATAGTCAACTGACGGTCGGCGACGTCCGAGCCCATCGCGTTGCATGATAACGTACCCGTTCGTTCCGCGAAGCTGTTGATCGAGCTGGAGCTCGACGCCGCTCAGCCCTTTGTTGTCGACATCAGTAAAGCCGAGAAGCTGTCCGGCAACAGATTCGTAGTGATAAATTCGCCTGGGCTCATTCAGTTGTATCACACCTTCGAGGTCTTCGGCTTTCACGCGTTTGGCGAGATCGGGTCGTACACGACGCTCCAGCCACACAAAGCGTCGCTTCGCATCGGTAAGCTTCGCCAGGTACGCCGATTTCCGTTCACCGAACACGCGCGCTAACCGTTCGGCAACATCAGAAGCATTGCCACCCACGATCCGCGGGTCGGCGGCAAAGGAGACAAACACGGAGTTCGACGCCAGGATCTTTCCATTACGGTCGTAGATGTTGCCGCGCTCTGCGGGGAGGACGACCTTCGACTCATACTGCCGCCGGGCGATCTCTCGATACTTCCCGGCATCAATTACCTGAATGTGTACCAGACGAAGCGCTACCGCGCCGAAGAACATCAAGAGCGCAACCTTCAGCAGCAGCATTCTTGAGAACGTTTCCCTGATCGGATTCAGGGGTGCTCCGGGCGATGGCGAAGTAATTCCTGTTCGGGTCCCCATGGCTGTGTGTTACTTCTTCGTGGCCTTGTCCATCAACTCTTCATCTATTTCAAACATGGTTGGCTGCTCTTTGGGATATCGTAACCCCACCTGCTCGGTGGCGACCTTGCCAATCCTGTCCCAACTCGACTTGCGGTTGATCTCGGCTTTCAATACTGCATTCGCATTCAAGATCTTGTCGTACTGGGCCTGGAGATGGCTCACCTCGCTTGCCAGGCGATTTACGGCTATGATATTGCTGATGTAGACAACAATCGCGACCCCAGCCGCAACGATCATCAGGATGAGGTTGAATGTCGACGCCCTTCGACCAACTGCTTTCTTGTTGGGCCTGATGACATATCCGGGCGCGGCCGTGGGGGATGATCCCCCGTAGACATAGCGGTGTTCACGTTCCGGTGCGTCGGTCTGAGCACGATGGACAAGCTCCTCAACATCAGATGCAAGCTTCTTCGCCATTATCTCTTTCATCAAAGCGTCTTGCGCTGCGCTCTGCCTATACGCTCAGCAGCCCGAAGTTTTGCGCTGCGGGCCCGGGGGTTTCGTTCCACTTCCGAGGGTGAGGCCACAACGGGTTTCTTCGTGAGCATCTTCAGTGTTGGGGTCACCACTGTGTCAGGAACATACTTGTTGCCCGATGCTACGCTGGTCGCCGCATTCCGTCTAAGGAAATCTTTGACAATGCGATCTTCAAGCGAGTGATATGAGATCACCACCATACGGCCGCCGGGAGAAAGTATCTCAACTGTGCTACGCAGCACCCGCTCCAAATTTCTCAGCTCGTCGTTAACCTCGATGCGAATCGCCTGGAAAACTCGAGCGAGCGTTTTCATCAGGAAGCGCTCCCCTGCAGCCAATCGTACGGCATCACGCAGCGCCACGGTCGTTTCAATGGGTCTGCGCGCGACAATCCTGTTTGCGATCCGCTCCGAGTTCCTCTCCTCGCCGTACTCCCAGAGAAGCTCTGCCAGTTCCTCTTCGGCGTATTGGTTCACAACGTCCCAGCCACTCAGCTTCTGCCGACGATCCATTCGCATGTCGATTCTCTCGTCTGCCCGGAAGCTAAAGCCCTTTGCTGCATCATCCAACTGAAATGAAGAAACGCCGAGGTCGAGAAGAAGCCCATCTATGGCATGGATGCTACGCGACAGAAGCTCTGGCTCGATACTGGAAATGTTGGAATGAACGAATACCACACGATCCGCGAACACACTAAGTCGCTTCTGAGCAAAACGGATAGCATCTTCATCCGCATCGAAACATACGAGCTTCGCTGAGAGATCCATCCGGCGACAAATCTCTTCGGCATGCCCGCCTCCACCAACAGTCCCATCAACGAACATCCTCCCCGAAGGAGTGAGAAGCAACTGAACCGCTTCTTCACGAAGCACAGGATCATGATACATGGATCTCTTTCATGACCGGATGACTCGAGAAGCGAGAGTTGCTACGATGGTTTCTTGTGGAGAACAGCTTGCGCGACGTTTTCGTAGCTATCGGTTTGCGACTTCATGTACTCTTCGTAGTCCTTCGGGTTCCACACTTCGATTCGCTCAAGCACGCCGAGGATCAGCACCTGGTCTTCGATGCCAGCAAACTGGAGCAACTCCTTCGGGATGGTGATTCGCGATTGTCCATCGAGCTGCGATTCCGTAGCATACTGCAGAAGTGTTCGCGTAATGAACCGATGTTGGGAATTCGAAGGAGAGAGATCACGAATGGATTCCTCAATCGCAGACCACTCATCGAGCGGATAGACAAACAAACACTTTTCAAATCCACGGGTCACAACAAATGTATCATTCGCGTCGAGGGAAACATATTTCCGCAGCTTTGCCGGAATGTTGATACGTCCCTTGCTGTCGACAGTGTATGAATACGATCCCTTGAACGAAGACATCACCCGATTCCGTTTTGGTCAAAACGTTCAATTTTCTACCCACCTATCACCCACTTTTACCCACCGCGCTATGCTAAGATAGGCTTTTGAGTTTCAAAGTCAAGGAAAAAACAACGAATTAGGCGGTTCTGAGGAGATGTCGGGTGGGGAACCAGGAACACGCGTAGTACAATTTACCCACTAGCGGGTTGAGGTGAGGGGAAGAGGGTAGACTTGACCGTTGTTTCAAGGTCTCTCAGGAACCTGATGGCGGCCTCGATTGGGTTCTCGGCTGTTTGCCCCTCCACAAATCTGACAACAAGCTTCAGGACTTTTTCGTCCTGCTTCAATCGGACATTTTTGTCTTTCCAACTTGAGATTTCATTCGTGAGGCGTTGGAACGTGGGGCTTTCGTAGAACGCAGTGTCTGAGTCGGGTGGAAACTCGATCTCGATGGTGTGCTTTCCCATGAGAACTTTTCTGAACCCAAGGGATGCCGCAACCAAACGAACTCGTACAGCGTTGAAAAGATTTTGCACCTGTATGGGATGAGTTCCAAATCTATCTTTGAGTTCCTCTCCAAGTTCCTGAAGCTGCTCATGAGTTGAGAGCGCGTACATCCTTCGGTAGATTTCCAATCGTTCCATGTCGCTTTCAATGTAGCTCGCAGGAATCAGTGCGTCCAATTCAACTTCAACTACTGTTTCTGGCGCAAGTCGTTTTCTTCCTTCCGATACGGGGAAGAAGTCTTTGAACTCCTGCTGCTTGAGCTCAGTAACAGCCTCATCCAGAATGTGTGTATATGTTTCAAATCCCATCGACTCGATAAACCCGCTCTGCTCTGCTCCAAGCAGGTTCCCCGCTCCGCGAATCTCCAGATCCCGCATTGCAAGGTTGAAGCCCGAGCCGAGCTCGGTGAACTCCTCAATGGCCTGCAGGCGTTGTATCGTTGTCCTCGGCAGAACAGAGATCGGGGGAACGAGGAGATGTGCGTATGCTTGAACATTCGATCGGCCGACCCTCCCTTTCAACTGGTAGAGCTCCGACATTCCGAACCGATCGGCACGGTTTACTATGATAGTGTTGACGTTGGGGATGTCAAGACCGGACTCAATGATCTTTGTACAGACAAGGACGTCGCACTTCCTTTCCTGGAATTCCAGCATCACCTCTTCAAGCTCGTGGGCGGGCATTTGTCCGTGTGCATGGTGGATGCGGCGCCCCGGGAGAAGAACGCGAAGTCGTTCTGTCCATTCCTCAATATCATTCACCCGATCGTGGACGAAATACACCTGGCCTTTCCGATCCATTTCGCGTGTGACGGCTTCCTTGATGAGCTCCTCGCTGAACTGAGTGATCTCTGTAATAATGGGCAGACGGTTCCTGGGCGGTGTGCCAATAATGGAGAGGTCGCGGGCGCCCATCAAAGAGAAGTGTAGCGTCCTTGGGATGGGTGTCGCAGTAAGTGTGAGTGTATCAACGTTTGCGCGCATCTGTCGCAGTTTCTCTTTTGCGGTAACGCCGAATCGATGTTCTTCATCCACAACTAGCAGGCCGAGGTCTTTGAACTGCACATCTTTCGAAAGCAGCCGGTGGGTTCCAATGACGATGTCAATCGCACCAGATCGCAATTGGTCGATAATGGCCGCCTGCTCCTTCTTCGATTTCAAGCGTGAGATGACTGCGACTCGTACCGAGAACCTTGACGTACGGTCAAGAAACGTGTTGCAATGTTGGATGGCCAGAATGGTTGTCGGGACCAGCACCGCAACCTGCTTCCCATCCAACACTGCTTTGAATGCAGCACGAACCGCGACTTCCGTCTTTCCAAATCCAACATCACCACACACCAGGCGGTCCATGGGAAACGATTGCTCCATGTCCTGCTTCACGTCGAGTGTTGCTTTCGCCTGATCAAACGTGTCTTCGTAGATGAATGATGCTTCCAGTTCTTTCTGCCATGTGGTGTCGGTCTGAAATGCAAATCCCTGGGAGCTTTTGCGCCGGGCGTACAAACGAATGAGATCTCGTGCGATATCCTGGATGCGTTTCTTTGCGCGCGCCTTCAGCTTGTCCCATTCTTGCGTGCCCAAACGCGTGAGTTTCGGTATGTGTCCGTCTTTGGACGAGAACTTCTGGACTTTGCTGAGGTAATTCAGATTGACGTAGAGCGTGTCTTTTTCCTCATAAAGGAGTTTCATAACTTCCTGCTCAACATCGCGCACACAGATCTTCTTCAACCCATCAAACCTTCCGATGCCGAAATCTTCGTGGACAACAAAATCGCCTTTGCGGAGCTGCTGCAATTCCTTCGGTGAGAAGCCACGCACCCGCGCCTTTCGCCTTCTGCCCCTGCGCTTATGACGCCCGAATATCTGATGTTCCGTGTAGCATGCAATTTGCTGATCGGGCAGCACAAATCCCGAGTGGAGTGCATGGTGTATGAACTCCACTCCCTTCAATTCTTCGATCTCGCCGCTGGCGGCAGCAGAATCCTCCGGACCGGGAAGTTCGCATATCAATTCGCGCAAACGCTTCAACTCCGACTGCCCGTCACACGCTATGAAGACTTGGTAATTGGATCGCTTCAGGTTGAGCAGGTGCTCTCGAAGAATCTTCGTGTCCCCATTAAAGGCCGGTTGTTGCAGCGAGTTGAAGTTGATACGGCCGCTTGAACCTGAAAGAGATTCGACCGAGATCCGGATAAACGATGACATGCGCTCATGAAGAACCGCAGGCTCAACGACTTGGTCAGGATAGTGAGCGTGTGTCTCTTCGATTTGAGAACCGATCATCTCCGGCTCGACCATGATAACAAGAGTGTCGGGCCGAAGATAATCTATCACCATGCCTGAACGAGAGCTGTTGATGGCAGATCTACTCTCACTGAATACATTCGGGACAATCATCGCAACGGATATCTCTCGTATGGACCTTTGAGAAAGTGGGTCGAACTCTCTAATGGAATCGATCGCGTCGCCGCAGAACTCAGCACGCACCGGGTACTCACTCGCGTATGAATACAGGTCGAGTATGCCTCCGCGATGTGCATATTCACCCGGCGCGCCAACGAAATCTCTTTTCTCGAAGTCCGCTTCATCAAGCTGGCGGATCAATTCGGTAAGGACGTAGTCTTTTCCAGCTTCGATCGAGATGTTATTGGATTTGAGTGTGTCCGGTGGTGGGAGTTGAACTGCGATCGACCCTGGAGATGCAACGACTATGTCAACACTCCTTTCCAGCAAAGATCGCAGAGCCGCAATACTATCTCCGCTGGAGAATGCGGGATCGAGGCGGGATGATTGGGCGGGATGGAAGTTGAACTGCCGGATCGCATCTCCGTGCAAGAGGTTCAGGTCATCGAACAACTGCTCCGCTTGCTGCCGGTCGGGTATCACAACAAGAATCTGTCGTGCAAGGGATCTGGAAAGCGAAGAAAGAATAAAACCCAGGAGAGATCCTGCAACCCCTCCCAGGCGGACTTGACTGCCCGGTCGGAATTGCTGAATTGAGCCAAGGAGATCTACGAAGGAACTCGACCGGTCTATGTGATCTCTGATTCGGTCCAGCACTCTATCAAGCCCTTGGAGCTATCATTGTGGAGCGGTAATGCTAAGTCGCACGCTGCGAAGCTCTGTCAATGGCCGTCCGGACAAAGCCGTCGCCTTCGTCCAGCTTCCGTCTGGCTTCTTCGGCAGCGAGTCCCGTCTTGGCCATGACAATTGCGGTCTTCACGTGTCCTCCGGCGAAGTCTAATAGTTCCTCGGCCCGAACATACGTTACGCCGGTTGCCATCATCACGATTCTCTTCGCACGCTCAACAAGTTTCGCGTTCGTGAGTTGAAGATCCACCATCATGTTTTCGTAGACCTTCCCCAGCCTGATCATTGACGTTGTGGTAATCATGTTCAGAATTAGCTTTTGTGCCGTTCCTGATTTCATGCGCGTTGAACCCATCACTACTTCGGGGCCCACTTCAGGACAAATAGCAACATCAACATTGAGGTTGAACTCACGACGTGGGTTTGTAGTAACGTAGACTGTCTTGGCTCCCAATTTTTTCGCTCTTTGGACAGAAGTCACCACATAAGGGGTTCGCCGGCTTGCTGCAATGCCACAGACCACGTCGAGGCTGGAGATCTTGAGATTGTCAGTATCAATGATGGCTTGTGCTTCATTGTCTTCGGCACCCTCCTGCGACCTGAACATGGCTGGAGGACCACCAGCAATCATCCCGACCACCATGTTCGGGTCGGTTCCATACGTGGGTGGACATTCCGACGCATCGAGTATTCCAAGTCGTCCGCTTGTCCCTGCGCCTACATAGATGAGCCTCCCCCCGGATCTGAATGCTTTCACGACAAGGTCGACTGCCTGGCCGATATACTCGATTTCTCGCTCGACTGCCAACACAACGAGCTTGTCCTCGCGGCTTATCAGCCTAAGGATATCTCTGGTTTCAAGCAGGTCAATGTCTTTTGAGTGGGGGTTCCGCTGCTCTGTGGTGAGTGTTGCCAATTGTCTAGAGAGTTCTTCACCCATAGGGAATTCAACTATAATGGTATGATGACTATTTTTTTCTCAACCAAACTCGTGGCTTCTATGCCCTTGAACATGAGGTCGTACGAGTACACATTCAGATTCTTGTCGATGCTTCTTGCCTTGGAGACTTCATCTTCGGTAGACCCACCTTTGAAGGCTATCAAAACTGGGGTGGGTATCGAGATCTCTCCCCTCTTTCCGTCGGACTTGAGGATCACGGTGTGTTCTCGCCGTTTGCGAACCAGGGGTAATGACCAGTAGACCAGTTTGCTGATAGGTGCCACGGCTCGCGCTGTCACGAAATCGAAGCTGGCTTTGAACTCACTCGATGTCACCAATTCTTCTGCCCTGGCATTTTTCACGCTTGCATTCTGTAGGCCCAACCTGCTGACGATGTCCAGCAATGCGCTGCATTTCTTCCGAATCGATTCAATCATCACAACAGTAGTGTTCGGCAACGCAATTGCCAAGGGAATTCCTGGGAGACCTCCCCCAGAACCAATGTCGGCCATTCTCGACCTTTCGGGGATGGTTAGCCTGAAGAGTAGTGAGAGGGAATGAACAATATGGTTCGGCCAAATGTTGGACTCGTCGTTTCTGGAAATGAGATTGACGCGGGAGTTCCATCCCTTGAGTAGGTCATGATACTGAACCAGTTCTCGAAGTTGTCGCTCATCCAGCGTGAGACCGTTGCTGACTATAACGTTCTTCCATTTGAGCCAATCTCCTGACGCCCTTAGTTTGGCGGGTTGCACGTGGAACTCTCCGACTTGATGGCTATCAAAAGTACTGACAAATCTGCCGGCGTTACCCCGCTGATTCGGGAAGCTTGGCCAATTGACCGCGGCTGAACAAGTCCGAGCTTTTCCTTCCCTTCCTTACTCAACGACTTCACCGCTCCGAAGTTGAAGCTGGATGGAATTTGGATGGACTCGCTTCTCTCAAAAACTCGGATCTGTTCATCTTGGCGTTTGATGTAACCTTCGTATTTGATTTCGATCTCAATCCTGTCCAAAAGATTCTGATCTTGCCGGACCTCGGCCAGCAGGGAGCCTTCTCGTATGGAGTCGATGTCAAGTAGATCGGCAATGCTGATTTCAGGTCGCTTTAAGATCTGGCTTAACGCGGTGGCTTCTGCAATCGACTGACTCCCTTTACGTTCGAGAATTGACTGCAGTTCGCTAGGCCGAGCGCACGCACCTTTTAGGAATTCCGCAATGAGTCTGATTCGCTCTTCTCTTTGATCCAGCTCCCTGATTCTAGAACGGCCTACCAACCCCACTCTGTGTCCGATGCGCATCAATCTACTGTCAGCGTTATCCTGTCTGAGCTTCAGTCTATACTCTGCCCGAGACGTGAATATCCTGTATGGCTCGTCGGTGCTCTTGTTTATCAGGTCATCAACGAGAACGCCTATGTAAGACTCGCTTCTACTAAGCACCATTTGGTTCTCTCGTTTGATTCGAAGAGCAGCATTTGCTCCTGCAACGATACCTTGTGCTGCCGCCTCCTCATACCCGCTTGTGCCGTTTATCTGGCCAGCGAAGTACAGACCTCTCACGACCTTCGTTTCTAGCGTGTGAAGGAGCTGGTGAGGGGGGAAGAAGTCATACTCAACGGCATAGCCGGGCCTGATCATGACAGATCCTTCGAGACCAGTGATCGTCTTCAGTGCTCTTTCCTGGATAACTGCTGACAGGCTTGTGGAGAAGCCATTCACGTAAACCACATCACTTTCATAGCCTTCCGGTTCGAGGAATATCTGGTGTCGGGTCCTATCTGCGAATCGGTTGATTTTGTCCTCAATCGACGGACAATATCGGGGACCAACGCCTTTGATCCGCCCTGTGAACATCGGAGAGTCAATGAATCCCTCTTTGAGCACTTCGTGCGTTCTCTCGTTAGTATGAGTAAGATACATCGGAACTTGGCGGTTCACGACAGCCCTAGTCTCGTGTGAAAACGGAGTTGGTGGGCAGTCTGGGGGTTGTTCTTCTACGTCACTGAGCCGCAGACTCCTCTTGCTAATCCTCGGCGGAGTACCAGTCTTGAGTCTCCCTGTTACAAACCCGAGAGCGGAAAGCCTGTCCGACAGCCCAATCGACGGACGTTCTCCATATCTGCCGCCTGAAGTACGGTCACGACCTGTGTGCATGACCGCGTTGAGGAATGTTCCGCTGCAAAGAACGACTGAGCTGCATTCCAACTCAAGGCCGCCTGAGAGGATTGCCCCCACTACAGCAGATCTCCGCACCACGACATCTAGGAGGGATCGCCCAATCAAAAGCAGGTTCTCCTGGCAAATGACCCTCGACTGCGCTTCCCTGCTGTACCAGCTCCGGTCGCTCTGACATCTTGGGGACCATACTGCTGGACCCTTTGACTTGTTGAGCATCCGGAAGTGAATGCCAGTTGCGTCCGCGATCTTGCCCATTTCCCCCCCAAGAGCATCAATTTCTCGTACCAGATGCCCCTTCGCAGACCCACCTATCGCCGGATTACAGGACATCCTCCCAATTGAATTCACATCCGTAGTCACTAGTGCAGTGCTACAACCCAGCCGAGCGCTTGCAAGAGACGCCTCAATCCCAGCATGTCCACCCCCAACGACGACGACATCGAAGTACTTCGGGATTGATCGTTTCATGTGAAACATAAGACTACTTCCCAATGCAAAAAGAGGAAAAGACATTGCGCAGCACATCGTCCGATGTGGTCTCACCTGTAATCTCGCCCAACGACTCCATCGCAAGTCGCAAATCCGCCGCAACAAACTCGTAAGGTACGCTACGCCGAATTGAATCAATAGCATCCTGCAGCTTCTCAGCACCAGCCTTGGCTGCCCAATATTGGCGGTTGGTTGTCATAAGTACGTCGGATTCAACCAGACCCGACTCGCCGCATACACTCTCGTAGATTCTCGACTTCAACCTGTCAATCCCCTCGCCAGTCTTGGCAGAAATGCCAAACCTCTTCACGCTATCTGGCACCATCAGGTCGACCAAGTCAAATTTGTTGTAGGCTATCAACGTGTTGTGATGATCGAGCCCGTAGTCAGAAAGACCACTGAGTGCACTTGTTGCATCTTCGCCCTTTCTCGCATCCAAGACGAGAAGGACTACGTCAGCACTTCGGGCCAAGTCGGTCGTGCGTGACACTCCCTCTGCCTCCACTTCATCGTCGCTCTTCCTAAGCCCAGCGGTATCGATGAGCTTGACCTGAATTCCGCCTATGAGGATTGCCTCTTCGAGGTAGTCGCGTGTTGTTCCTGGAATCGGTGACACGATGGATCTTTCTTCCGTGAGCAGTCGATTGAACAGGCTCGACTTCCCAACATTCGGCTCACCTGCAATCGCAACTGTCACACCGTCCCGCAGAACCTTGCCAAGTCTGAACGAACTGATCAGGCGATCAAGATTTGTCGCACAGGTCAAGATACGATTCTCAATCTCGTGGATTGGAGCAACTCTCAAGTCTTCTTCTTCGCTGAAATCCAATTGGAGCTCCAATAGCGAACATATGTCAAGAAGCTTTCTCTGGATTCCTCCGATCTGATTCCCCAGCATTCCACGAAGCAGTTGATTCGAGTTGCGCAACGCTCGCTCACTACGAGCCCGGATCAATTCAGCTATGGCTTCGGCTTGGGACAGATCGATCTTGCCAGATAGGAAAGCGCGCTTTGTGAATTCGCCCGGATCGGCTTGGCGTGCGCCCGCCTCGATTGTCGCGCCCAGCACTCTTTGCGTGACGAGAATCCCGCCATGACAACCTATCTCCACGCTGTCCTCGCCCGTGTAGGAATGGGGGCCTCGGAAGACAGAAACAAGCACTTCGTCAATGGCCTCTCCAGTGGAGTTCACAATAGCGCCATGCCGGATTGTGTAGCCGGGTGTCTCAGCTATTGAATGGGCCCCGCGAAAGACTTTGTCTGCAACATGAAGAGTCTCCGGGCCGCTCATGCGCACAATAGCAATCGCTCCTTCGCCCAATGGTGTCGCTATGGCGGCAATCGTATCCTCGGCTCGCAACTTCATTGCATCTCCGACTCGTTGGAGCGTAACTTAGTGATTTATCGTTTTACTATCAATCCACATCAAAACGAAAGCGCCCGACTTACCATGGTCGGGCGCCTGCAAACATCAATGTCGGACAGGGCTATTTCATCTTCGGGAGGTTCTTTGAAAGTCGCGCCATGATCCCACCCTTGCGTGCTTTCTTGTCAACCTTCTTCAGGGGTTCCGCATCATGGGTCTTGTTCACCCAGACTTGCTGACCAATTGAAAGAATGTTGAAAACAAAGTAGTAGAGGTTTAGCCCAGATGGGAAGCCGTTGAACAGAAGGGTCATCATTATTGGCATCACCCACACCATCGCTGCCTGGCGTGGATCGGTAACCGTCATCTTCTGTTGGATGAACATAGTAATACCCATAGCAAAGGCGAGTCCGCTCACCCCCGAAATGCCAAACAAAGGTAGGACAAACGGAAGCGTGAACACCACATCGGGTATGGATAGGTCCTGAATCCACCAAATGAAATGGGCGTGCCTCAACTCAATTGATGACATGAAGACGGAGTAGAGCGCAAACAGAATGGGCATCTGTAGCAACATGGGCAGGCACCCGGCCGCCGGATTGACCCCGTATTCCTTGTACAGGTTCATCACCTGCTGATTCATCTTTTGGGGATCATCCTTGTACTTCTCACGTATCTCGTTCATGAGGGGTTGCAGCGCCTGCATCTTTTTCATCGACTTCATGCTTGTCTTTGAAAGGGGGTGGAGGGCCAGCTTGATGATGATCGAGAACACAATAATGACAAACCCGTAGTTAGGAATCAAAAGATGGAGAAATTGAAACAGGGGAATCAGTACATACTCGGCAATTGGTCTGATGATCCACGCTGGCCCAAGACTCATGATCTGATCCAGGTTGTGTCCATACGACTTCACGATATTGAAGTCGAGGGGGCCCAGAAACACCGTGAACCTTGCCGAGTCCACCGGTTGTCGAAGCGGAGTCTTCAAGGCCAGCGAGTAGATTTCTCTTGCCCCTTTGTCTGGCTGCGGGACGTGCACGCCCTTCAGGTATGCGCCCTGTCCCTTTCGATCGGCTGACATCATTGCTATGGCAAAATACCGGTTTCTGGTGGCGACCCAATCTGTTGCACCGTTGATGTCACGTTCGACAGGCTCATTCTCATTTGTTGCATCGACCTCAATAACCTCACCGCCGGAGAAGGCAAAACCAATTGCTGACTGCGACTCATCAACACTGTTTCTCTCCGCATATCTGATCCCGTTTTCCCAGATCACCTGGTATTCATAATTCGAGACGATATCCTGAACATTATCAAACACGATGTCAGACACAAACGAGTACGCTCCGTTTTGGAAAACAAATCGCTTCGTGATCTTCCGACCGCCATCGATCAGGAGGTTGAGCCCGATCGCGTAGGTCTGATCGCCCGTCAGTGTTATTGTTGTCCAGTTTGGCAAATCGCACTTGAAATACAGATACCTCGTGTTTACGAGCTTACCATCAGAAGAGGTGAACAGCAGGCTGAAGTCGCCACCTTTGTCGAAGTCGACAAGTTGGGTTTGACGCTGGTCCCACGTCTTGTATTCATTCAGCTCCCATTTTCTTATTAGGGCACCTTTTGTCGTAACCTCGGCTGTATATAGATCTGTCCTGATAATGATAACTCTCTCATCGCCACTTGCCAAGTGAGCAAAGAACCTTCCAAGAGAATCGCCCGCGGTGGTTGTAGGGGCAACGCGCATTTGTGGTTCGTGCGGAGGCCGTTCTTTCAGCTGCGGTTCAGCCTTGTATATGCTATCGACAAGAGCGGGACGCGTTTGCTGCGGTGGCGGCGTTTGCATCCACATCCACACAATCAGAACGAGACCTATCAGGATGAAACCAAACGTAGTTTGCTTATCCATTCTTCACTTCTCCAGAAAACAATTCTAACCGAACAAACCTCACGCGGGATCAAACCCGCCGGGGTGCCAGGGATGGCATTTGGAGATCCTTTTCAGCGTGATCCATGTTCCTTTTGGCGCACCATACTTCTGTAATGCATCGATCATATAGCTTGAACAGGTAGGAGAAAACCTGCAGGTATTTGGCGGCAGGAACGGTGAGATCAGCCTCTGGTATCCGCGTACCAAGAAAATCAATATTCTGACCATTTACTTGTCCACTAGCGAAAGATGAATCGCACGAATAAACTGGGCAACATCAGCTCTAAGATCCGCGAGGCCAACCCGTCCTGACGTAACCCGACAAGACCCTCTGTACGTGATGGCAGCAGACAACGTGGCTGAGTGAGCAATCTGTCCTTCTGCTATCCCTCTGAGCTCGTGCCGGCATGCCTCTCGGATTCGTCTCTTCAAACGATTGCGGCACACAGAAGAACCATGCCTCTTGCCTACAATAACTCCAATGCGGAAGGGATGCGGCTGACTCCTGCTGCAGGTGAAAAAGAACTTGAGGAATTCACCTTCGAAAACTTGGCCTTCACGGACTAAGGACTGAAAGGCCGTTCGTCCTCGAAGTGACACAATCCGTTTCAACTTGGGACGCTGTTCTGACGGGAACTATCGCTCGTCACTGACGGTGAGCTTTCGGCGGCCCTTTGCGCGACGGCTTGCCAACACTCTCCGGCCCGTCTTTGTCTTCATCCGAGCCCGGAATCCGTGAGTATTCTTCCGTTTCCTCTTATGAGGCTGAAATGTTCTCTTCATTCTGGATTCTCCTCAGGTAGTCTCAGTTTGTCACGAAAAAAAAGAGGGTTGCCCCTGCGGACAATCCTCGTTGGCTCTCACACGTAGTGTTTCCGTACCCAAGTTAACGAATTCATCTATTACAAACAAGGACATTTTTCTGAAACGACTTCAAAGACTTGCTAACAGGGTGTTCATATGTTATAATTAAACAGTTTAAAGAAAGCAACTCGCTGTTGATAAGTCGTGGATATCTTCTTGGCGGTTTCCACAAGTGTTCCAGAACCATTCTTGTTTTTCCTCGCTTGTGGATATCTCCTTTGCCCTTTTATCCTATGTGGCGATTCTTCGCGTGGAGAACAAACTTCCAGAGGGTTTCCTCTGTGGATAACTTCTTGATAGTTGTGTGTTACTGGATCAATGTGTAGCACATGTGCACAATCCTGTGAATAACCGCAGTGTTGCTGTGGACAACTTTTCGTTAGGAACTTGAAATGGAACTCAGCACGAAAGAAGTGGCCCAGCCGACCGAAACAGAGCAAGCGACGTTCGTGTGGTCTGCATGCTTAGACCTCATTAGAGATGGAGTAAACACCCAGAGTTTCAAAACCTGGTTCGAGCCGATTATGCCTCTTGGGTTGAACGGGGGGAAACTCACGATTCAGGTGCCGAGTCAATTCTTCTACGACTGGCTCGAGGAACACTACTACAATCTCATTAGCGCAACGGTTACACGTGTGCTAGGACAGGGAGCTGAACTTGAGTACGTTGTGAGGCAGGACGAATCGGTGATTGAGGCTGTCTCTGACTATATCGACACGAGCATGGCCAAGCCGGAGAAGAATACTCAGCCTCAACAACAACTACCACAACGACCAGGAACGGCGAATGTTTCGGTAAGCGGAGGAAACAGCCGCGTCCAGAGTTATCTGAATCCGCGATACACCTTTGACAATTACATCAAGGGAGAGAGCAATCAACTTGCCAGAGCCGCAGCCTCGGCCGTGGCAAACAACCCTGGAGGCACATCTTTCAATCCTCTGGTAATATATGGGGGGACCGGACTTGGGAAGACACATCTCATTCAGGCAATAGGCAACTATGCTCTTCTAAATGGAAAGGCTGGACGGGTGCAGTACGTTTCTAGTGAGAAGTTCACTGTGGAGTTTGTCGAGGCAATCCAGTCCGATCGGATTTCTGAGTTCTCGGCGTTCTATCGCAGCATGGATCTCCTTATGGTTGACGATATCCAGTTCTTCTCTGGAAAAGAAAAAACTCAAGACAACTTCTTTCATACATTCAATGAACTCCATCAGGTTGGCAAACAGCTTGTGCTGTCTTCTGACCGTCCCCCAAAAGAGTTGAAAGGTCTCGATGATCGCCTGCTCTCAAGATTCCAGTGGGGACTTACCGCCGATATTCAGCCACCGGATCTCGAAACGAGGATTGCCATTCTTAGGAAGAAGAGCGAGGACGACGCCATCGATCTACCTCAGGACGTTGTTGAATTTATTGCAACGAATGTGACAACGAATGTCCGTGAGCTGGAAGGGTGCCTGATCAGTTTGCTTGCAAGGGCCTCGCTTGAGGGTAGATATCTTACGTTAGACCTTGCCCGTGAGGTTGTTAAGGTGGTTGTGGGTGATGTGAAGTCACCTATAACCATTGAAGAAATTCAGCGTGTTGTTTGCGATTACTTCAGCATCCCCGAGGACCTCATCAGAGGCAAGACTCGCAAGCAGGAGATTGTCAACGCCAGGCAGGTTGCTATGTACTTGGTAAAAGAATTTACCAACTCGTCTCTCAAGACTATAGGATTACACTTCGGCGGAAGAGATCATAGTACAGTCATTCATGCCTATCAATCTGTTGAAGATCAAATGAAACTTGATCAGAAGTATCTTGCAAATGTGAATCAGATAAAGCGTCGACTATCCCTTCTCGGTAGAGTCTGAGAATTGACGCTCCAACCATGACAACAATCACCCGGATTCTGACATTGGTTAATATCTTGTCAACAATCGTGTTGAAATAGTGTGAGATGATGTGATTGACATGTTACTATTAGTTATGATATAACACCACATGTTCTAAATCATGTTCGTTGTGACAGAATATCTCTGATATCCACATCATAGCACTTCACATCACGCTTGAACTCAGACCCATTCTTCTGCAGCAACTACATGCTTGCATTCCTGCAAACCAACATTGTCAACACATTCACATTCCTTATAACATATTATTAATATATATATATATAAGAAATTCTATTACTTATTATCTCACCACTCGCTCCTTCACACCGCTATTTCATTTTCAACCGTATTGGATTTCTGCCTAAAAATGCCTAAATTTTGATGGTTTTTCTGTATCCTAGTAAACTCCGCTGTCAATCAAACAGCAGATTTATTCACCGAGGGAGAATACAATGAAGTTCACCACGAACAATGTAGACATGCAACGGGCACTAAGCAAACTGGGCAGTGTTGTTCCGGCTAAGTCAACACTACCGATTCTTGAGAGTATTCTGTTTGAAGTACTAAATAATACTCTTACGATGACGGCTACAGACATGGAGTTGTCACTCACCATAACTCTTGATGTTAAAGGTGAAGAAGACGGCAAAATAGTCATTCCGGCAAAACGACTCATGGATACAGTGCGTGCACTTGACGAAAAGAGTTCTCCAGTCTTTGACGCTGATGTTACTACAAAGAAGATAGTGATCACGACATCGAATGGGCACTATGGTCTTACTGGAGAAAGCTCAAAAGAATTTCCAGCACTGCCTCAGTTCAAGGGCACAGATGAAATTAAATTGTCTGCGACAACAATGAAGCGCATTATTCATAGAACCGCGTTTGCGGTGAGCACGGACGAATTGCGTCCAGCCATGATGGGTGTTTTGATTCAGTCGAAAGGAACAGAGCTGCGAGCGGTATCGACTGATGGACATAGACTTGTAAAGGTGTTGCATACACTGCCAAAAGCAACGGGTTTCAAACGAGACATCATCATACCAGCCAAAGCGTTGAATACGATTTCGAAATCTGTCGATGCTGGAGAGATCGTCGTCGCCATGAATGACACACACATCATGTTTGGATTCGATAGAACGAGCCTTGTTTCTCGATTGATAGATGAGACATACCCGAATTATGAGAGCGTAATACCGACGGATAACGACAAACAGATGAAGGTGAACCGAAGCGCCATTATCTCTTCTATTCGGCGCGTCTCCATCTATGCAAGTGCAACAACACATCAAGTGAGATTTGATGTTAATAAATCGAGCGTGACAATCAGCGCCCAGGATCTTGACTTCGGAGGTGAGGCCAAGGAGTTGTTGCAATGCGACTACAAGGGAGAGAAGCTGGAGATCGGTTTCAACGCCGCGTACGTTCTAGATATGCTGACGCATCTTGAATCGGAGAACGTCGTGTTCAGGTTCAGTTCGCCAACGCGGGCAGGCATTGTTTCACCTGAGAGTGCAACTGAGGATGAAGACATTACGATGCTTGTTATGCCCGTCCGACTCACGAGCTAAGCATACCAGGAATTGCCATGTTTCACCTGTAGCCCCGCTCTAGTGGGGCTACAGTATTAAATGTACCCAGTACATGAACGTCCGCCATGTGCAGTTGCATGACTTCCGAAACCACACCAGCACAAAGCTGGAGCTTGGGTCGGGAGTTAACGTTATCTTCGGCAAGAATGGGCAGGGAAAAACGAATGTTCTTGAGGCAATCTCATGCCTTTGCTTGACCAAGAGCTTTTACGCGGCAAGTGATGAAACGCTGGCTCAAATAGGGAAAGATCGGTTCGAAGTCGAAGGCCTCTTAGGCAGCGACGCAGGGACTGACTACCGGGTTCGGCTTGCGTACGTACGAGGGACGAGAGAAAAGGCGTTCACGATCAACAGCGCCAGGCCAGATCGGCTCGGGTCCGTCATCGGAATGTTTCCGGTCGTTATCCTTTCCCCGGAGAACAACGCCATAACATTTGGAGCACCGTCAGATCGGAGGAGGTTCATAGACCTCGTGCTCTCACAACTCAGCAGATCCTACTTCGACGATCTGCTGGAATACCGCCGGGTGTTGAGGCAGAGGAACAGGCTCCTGGGAGATGCAAAGATACAAGGGAGTGCCGTTCGTGAAGACGCTCTGGTCCCGTGGAATACGGGCATTGTTGATTATGGGACTCGGATTATCCACAGACGGTGGCGGTTTGTCAACGAATTCATCCCGTATGTGGCGTCGGCATATCGTGATATGGTGGAGACACAAGAACGCCCCGAGATGTTATACGAGACCGTCGCTCATGGGACCTCTCTCGAAGCCCCCGAGACGATTGCAGTTGAGATCCGGGATCAGCTGCAGAGTCGGAGCGCAGAAGAGTGCAGACGCGGCCTCTCGCTGGTCGGGCCGCATCGTGACGAGCTGGTCTTTAAGATCAACGGTATAAACCTACAGAATTATGCTTCTCAGGGACAGCATAAGACGTTCCTTGTTGCGCTGAAGATTGCCGAGTTCTTCTATCTGAAAGAGAACAAAGGCGAGACGCCGATCCTGCTTCTCGATGATGTGCTTAGCGAGCTTGACGATACCCGCTCATCAAGACTGCTGGAACATGTTGCGGACCTCGGGCAGACAATCATCACAACCACAGACGAGTCGGTGCTGAGCGACCAGGTATATCGAGAAGGAAAGAACAGACGCTTCTATGTTGAACACGGGACGTGCAAACCGATCACGGCCGACAGCGGCAAAGTCAAAGAAGCACCCACGACTGCTTGGCGCAGCGCTGAATGAGTTCGTACAGGAACTCGGCATCACGCGGAAGCTCAGCGAGTACGACGTGATCACGTCATGGAGCGAGATTGTCGGACCGCAGATCGCCAAGGTGACCGTAGCGCAGCGCATCGAAAAGGGAACGCTGTTCGTTGCGGTATCAAGTTCCCCGTGGCGCGCTGAGCTCACCATGCGGCGACGTGAGATGATCGAAAAGATCAACAGGTTTCTTGGGAAGAAGGTCGTAGAGGATATCAGGTTTAGATAACAGAAACAACCAAGCGTAGAAGGAATCGATGGCACGAGAGGTAGAGACAGGCAAGAAGCTGGTGGCCGCGAAAGAAAACGGCACCAATGGAAGAGGGTACACGGCGGAAGACATCACCGTACTTAAGGGACTTGAGGCTGTACGTCGGCGTCCCGCGATGTACATCGGGGATGTCAGTGCACGAGGGCTGCATCACCTTGTGTACGAAGTTGTGGACAACTCCATTGATGAGGCACTGGCAGGTTATGCCAAGAAGATCACCGCCACCATTAACAAAGACGGCTCAGTCACGGTTATTGATGATGGCCGTGGAATCCCAACAGACATCCACAAGGAAGAAAAGCGGTCAGCACTGGAAGTGGTGATGACGGTGCTGCACGCTGGCGGCAAGTTCGACAAGAATACGTACAAGGTGTCCGGCGGCCTCCACGGTGTGGGTGTGTCTGTCGTGAATGCGCTGAGCGAGTGGCTCAAGGTAGAAGTGTATCGCGATGGAAAAGTCTGGTTCCAGGAATATCGGCGCGGCGATCCTGTTGCCCCCGCAAAAGTGACCGGGAAGGCGGAGAAAGGTCAGAGCGGAACCAAAGTCACCTTCATGCCGGACAGCCAGATCTTCAAGAACAAGATATTCAAGTTCGAGACAGTCGCCGAGCGACTACGCGAGCTGGCGTTCCTGAACCCGCAGGTCACGCTAAGGATTGTCGACCTCCGCGATAAGAGCGAACAGGAAGAGACCTTTCACTTTGAGGGCGGTCTCATTGAGTTTGTGAAGTATATCGATTCGACCAGACCATCGATCATGCGGAAGGTGTTCTATGCTCGCGGCTCCGACAAGGACGAAAATGGCCGCCAAGTAGAGGTCGAGGCTGCGTTCCAGTACAACGATCAGTACAGCGAAAACATCTTCACCTACGTCAACAACATCAACACACACGAGGGCGGCAGCCATCTGGTCGGATTCCGCACTGCGCTCACACGCACGCTCAACAACTACGGCTATAAAAACGGGATCATCAAGGAAGGAAAGATCCAGCTCACCGGCGATGACTTCAAAGAGGGATTCACCGGTGTCATCAGTGTGAAGGTGCCGGAACCGCAATTTGAAGGACAGACCAAGACAAAGCTCGGCAACAGCGAACTCAAGAGCATTGTGGAGGGTGTTGTTGGTCCGGCTCTGGCGACATGGCTGGATGAGAACCCCGGTGATGCAAAACGCGTTCTGGACAAGTCTCTCCGGGCGGCAGAGGCACGTGAAGCGGCGCGCAAGGCCCGGGACCTCACCCGGAGGAAAAATGCCCTCATCTCCGGCGGCCTGCCAGGCAAGCTTGCCGACTGCTCGATTACCGATCCTGAGCACTGCGAGCTTTACCTTGTGGAGGGCGACTCGGCAGGCGGAAGCGCGAAACAAGGAAGAGACCGACGATTCCAGGCAATCCTGCCCCTCAAGGGAAAAATCCTCAACGTTGAGAAAGCCCGCCTTCACAAGATTCTGGAGAACGAAGAGATCCGGAACATCTTCACTGCCGTTGGGACCGGCGTTGGAGAAGAGTTCAACGCGGAGAAGCTTCGGTACGGCAAGATCATCCTCATGTGCGATGCTGATGTTGACGGCTCACACATCCGCACGCTGTTGCTCACGCTTCTCTTCCGACACATGAAGGAGCTTGTGGAGCTGGGGCATGTGTACATTGCACAGCCACCGCTGTTCAAGGTGAAGAAGGGGAAGCAGGAACATTACGCGTTCGACGAAGATGAACGTGATGAGATTGTAAAGCGGCTGAGTGCCGACAAAAGCAAGAAGGCTGTTGAGAGCGAGGCGCCCGAAGATATTCCCGAAGAAGGCGCTATCGTTATCGGCAACAACATCACCATCTCCCGGTTCAAGGGTCTTGGTGAGATGAACCCGGAGCAACTGTGGTCCACCACGATGAACCCGGAGACTCGCACGCTTCTGCAAGTGTCCATCGAGAATGCAGCCGATGCCGACCGCACATTCTCCATCCTCATGGGCGATGAAGTGGAACCGCGTCGCGAGTTCATCGAGAAGAACGCCAAGTACGTGCGGAACCTGGACGTGTAACATGCCCCGCAAGAAGAAACACAAGACATTCATTCTTGTGCTGGACAAAGATGATCCAGAGAAGGAGTTGGAGTTTGAGCTGGATTTCCAGATGTCCCTTACTGCGCGGCAACGCTATGAGATCATGGATCGTCTCGTGAAAGATGGCATGGAGTTCATGAAACGCGATGGACATAAAGTCGCTCCTGCAATCATTGCTCGACCATAAGGTGAAGTTTCTCGTCATCGGCGCGTGGGCATTGCCAGCCTACGGACACGAAAGGATGACGCGTGACGTGGATGTCTTTTTTGAGCCAACGAAATCCAACGCAAAACAACTCCTTAAAGCTCTCGCGGCGACAGGTTATGATGGAATTCAGGACGTTCCGCTCAAGACAATTCTCTCCAGGAAAATCCTGATGAGAGGATACGTTCTGCAAGCCGATACTCACCCGTTTGTTGCGGGCGCGAAGTTTCGCGATGCGTGGAAGACAAGAGCTGAAACAAACATCAAGGGCCTCAAGGTGTTTGTGCCAGGTCTCGATCAACTCATTGCGATGAAGAAAGCGGCTGGCCGGCCAAAGGATTTGGAGGACTTGAGGGTGCTGGAGAAACTAAGAGAACGAAAGCGGCTCGCAACTCACCGAGGGAGCAGAAGAGCATAGCAACCAAGACGACATATAAATCAAAACAGGGCAAGAACCTGCGTGTGAAAGAGCAGGTGAGCGCTCCGTTTGTGTCTCGTGTTGGACGGCTGAGCGGGCGCGGTATGAGTTCGACAGAACGCGAACGCCTTGAACGCAAGTATGCTGCAAAGATGTTGGAACGCAAAGAGCTCCGGAGGCTTGTCACCTACGTCCCAAACAAGACAGCCCCGACCTACAACTGGTTCAAGTACAAAGAAGGTTTCTCCAGGGAACTTGTGCACCTGGTTTTGCGTGAATGGGCAATTCCGAAGAGGAGCCTGGTGTACGATCCCTTCGCCGGGTGCGGCACGACGCTGTTGGCCTGTAAAGAGCTGGGCTACGAGGCGCTCGGCCTCGACATTCTTCCTGTTGCCGTATACGTGACAGACTGCAAACTTAAGGATTACTCAGATGTTGACAGGATGATTGCAGCGGTGAACAAGTTGATGGCCATGGAGGTGCGTACGCCATCGGCGGAGTTCCCAACCGTTCCAATTATCGACAAAGCATTTACAGGACAGACACAAAAAGACATCCAGTTCTACAAGGAAAAGATCCGTCAGTTTGCAGAACCCGAGCAAAGCTTCCTCATGCTCGGCTTGTTGAGCATCCTCGAAGAGGTTAGCTACACATCAAAAGACGGACAGTTTCTGCGGATTGTGGACAAGCCAATTCCTAAAGTGAAGGACGCCTTGAGAAGAAGACTCACAGCGATGTTGAACGACATCTCAATTCAGCGGGGTTTGTTCCCCTCCGAGGGACCGAAGGTCTCAATCATGGCCGGCGATGCTCGGAGCGTTGACCTGCCAAAACATTTCAGAGGGAAGACCGGGGTTGTCATTACCTCGCCACCGTATCTGAACAGGTATGACTACTCTCGCACCTACGCACTTGAGCTACTAACACTCTTCGTTGACTCGCCGGAACAACTGAGAGATGTGCGGCACAGCCTCCTCCGTTCACACATAGAGTCCAGGGAACACATCGGCAAAGAAATCGCCCTTGCGAGTCTTGACGAAGTGCTTGCAAACCTGCGGGCCCACGCGCTCAACAATGAGCGGATCCCGATCATGATAAAAGGCTACTTTGAGGATATGAATCAGGTGGTTATCAACCTTGCTCGCCAGATGAAGCCGGAAGGTCTGGTTGCTCTTGTCGTTGCGAACGCGAGGTTTGAAGGAGAAATGATACCCGTGGATCTAATGCTCTCGGAACTCGCTACGAAGCAAGGATTCAAAGTTGAGAAGATCTGGGTAACACGGTACAAAGGCAACAGCTCTCAACAAATGGCAAAGTTTGGCAGGGAGCCAGTTAGGGAGTCGATTGTGTTCTGGAGGAAGGTGGCTTGACCAGAAAACGCGTCGACAGACTGGAGACAGCTCTCTTCGAACAATACAGCGACAGATCCCTGTTCCTTCATCGCTCACTTAAGTCTGTGGGTACGGACCAGATCGTCGAGGAAGTTACGAGGCTTTCCGACGGTGACTACAAGTGGGATTTGCCGGAACTGAACATCAGTGGCAAGGCAAACCAGTACCTGACCAAGAGAAAGATCAAAAAGGTGCTGGTATTCTGCCATCCCTCAGTAATTGCAGGGTGCCCCCATCTTATTCTGTACTACCGCAACGTGGTCGGTCTGACGCAAAAAGGGGTGTCAAAGCTTGCTGCTGGAACTGGTGAATTTGAAAGAGGTGCACGAACGGAATTGAGTGCCGATCGCGCAGTCCTTATCGCTAGGGCCCTCAACGGAATAATGAGCAACATTATCACGGCCGATGTAACTTTCGAGGGACGGGACATTGTGAGGAATTTGATTGCTTCCCTTGGAATCACCCTCGATGGAAGCTGGCGAAACAAAGTTGGTGAGAAAGCAACCAAAGAAGTGAAGTTGCTTTTCGCAACCTACCTTAAGGAACGAAAGCTACTCAAGAAAGCCGGCAAATCGAGTCTTGCTTTGAAAGAGGGAATAGAGGTTCGGTTTGCATCAGACCCAGATGTCGCAGTGTATGCCCCAGGAAAGAAGCTCGTGGCTGCAATTGAGATAAAGGGCGGAATCGATGACGCTGGTGCCCTTGAACGCTACGGAGCGGCAAGAAAGTCTTTCGACAAAGCTCGCAGGGCCAATGTTCGTTGTCATACAATCTACCTTGCGAGCTGCATAACCAAAGCGGTGCGAGATCGAATTGAACAAGATGGTTTGGTGAGTGAGATACAGGACCTTCTGGAGATACAATCCAACCCCAAGAAGGCAAGGAAGTTTCTGGACGACCTCTTCAATCACGTGGTAAGGGTCCAGACGAACTAGGAGGTTTCAGATGAAGGGAATCGAATGGCCACACTGAACGACAAAATAGTCCCGGTTGATATCGAAGACGAAATGCGCGGATCGTATATCGACTACTCGATGTCGGTCATCGTCGCGCGGGCATTGCCCGATGTGCGGGACGGACTGAAGCCCGTCCATCGTCGCGTGCTGTATGGTATGCAGGATCTGGGACTTGCATCGAACCGGCCGTACAAGAAGGCGGCGCGTATCGTCGGTGAAGTGCTCGGCAAGTACCATCCGCACGGCGAC
>CAYHRX010000001.1:0-27467 GCA_964359075.1 uncultured Chitinophagales bacterium | reverse complement strand
ATAGGGCCGACGCGAAGAAGATGTCGTTGGGGTCGGTGAAGTTCAGTCGGTCCCAGCGAAACCTTGTTGCCGTTCTTGCCGTTATTCTTTTCCCCACGTTTGTCGGCCTAGGCTATTTACTTTCTGAGTTTCTAGATTCTACCGAGAGAACGAACAGAGATTTCGCCGCCGCAACGGCTCGCGATACCGTTGTCCTTTCGGCCTACGACCACTCCGTCAGCCTGTTCTACGTCGCACAGGAGGCATTCACGCATCCTTCGAAGCGAGGCCACCTTTACGCCACGTACACGGATTTGGCGAAGTCACTCGACTCCCTTCGTTCCACCTACCAAGCCCTTCTTGTTTTAGCCCCAGACGATGCAAGGCAATTGTTGCGTGAAAAATTCGAATATCTCTGGCAGAGTTGTAACGAGCTCGTAGAGCTCTCTGAGAACGTGTTCAAGCCCGGAGGGCAGGCGTCATCCAGGTCAAGCTTAACGTCCGTTCCTCCGCCACAGCCAAGAGGAAAGTCTAGCGTGGGCCAACAAGAGGAGACCTTCTTGCCGGACGCCAACAACTTCTTCAAGTTGATGCGCGCTCGGCTTGACGAGGTTCTTCGCGCTGAGTTAGCTGAGGATATGATGCAAGTGCGCAATTCGCATTCGTATGTTGAGCAGATCACCTATCGAGGATTCTTCATTGCCTTCTTCTTGCTCGGCGTCGGAGTCACGCTCGCGGTGGTCTTGACGAAGCGAGGGCGTCAATTTGAAGAGCGAACCCGTCGCTACGAGACGTTGCTGGAATACTCCATGAATCCGATTCAAGTTGTCGACAAGTCAGGGGTGACACGTTATGTCAATCCAGCGTTCGAGCGGTGGTTTGGCGCACCGATGGGGGAATTAATTGGGCGACCATCCTTCGAGAATGTCAAGCCGTTGCACCAGGACACGGCGCAGGGAAGCTTTTGGGCAATGGTATCCGAAACGGTTTCGCTCGGGCAAGCGTGGTCTGGTGAGGTAGAGATAGAAAAACAGGGGGGCGAGAGGGTCTATACGATGTTGATCATTTCCCCCGTGGTTGATGAGGCGGGAAAGCTCCTCGAATGCATAAGCATTCACCACGATATAACCGAGAGCAGAGAGCTCGCGCGGAAGTTCGAGGAGTCTCAAGAAAAGTATCAAAACATCGTGGAGAGTTCCCTTGATGGTATTGTCATCATTCAGGATGGACGGCTCGAGTTTGTGAACCCTTCCGCGGTCAAGATTTTCGGGTATGGTTCCGCTGACGAGATGAAACAACTCAGTTTCTCTCAAACGATTGCTCCGTCGAGTCGATTCTTTACGCTGGATGAGAACCAGCATCACCTGATCGGCGAGGATATCCTTCGCAACTATGAGATCAAAGGCGTGACCAAGCAGGGGAAAAGCATTGACCTCGAGGTGAACGCAAGACTCGTTCCGCGGAACGGCAAGCCTGCTATCCAGGCTTCGTTCCGGGATATCACGGAACGGAAGCTGCTGGAGCGCGAGCTTGCCCTCTGGCTCTGGGAACAAGAAACGCTCAGCACCATTGACCGACAACTCGTTTCCAGCGTCCACCTGCAGACGGTACTGAACACAATTTGTTTCCAGGCAAAGATGCTCACACGATCAGACTGGACAGGTGTAATGATGGTGGACCTCGCGGCGAATCAGGTGCGGTGGCGGGCGGTGAAGGGAAATCATGTTCCGCTCAGTGAAGAGCCGTTCCAGCTTGGGAAGGTTCATTGGAGCATTGTCCAGAAACGCGAGCCATTCGTCATGAACGATTTCGGCTCGAATCCTGAGCTTCCGATCGAAGAATTCCCTCCGTTCCAGGAGGAGAGGATCGTCTCGGCGGTAAGATTCCCGCTGATCGTCGATCATGAGATTCGGGGACAGCTCGTTGTGGGATACAGACAGCATCACGACTTCTCCCCACGGGAAATCCGATTGCTGAGTTCTCTTGCTGAGAAGTCATCCATCGCGCTGGCAAATGCACAGCTGTATGATAACCTCCTTGCCCGGGAACGTGAGCTGGAACTCCTGTCTGGTGCCCGCGCGAAAGCGCAGGAGGAAGAGCGCCGGCGCATTGCCCGCGAAATTCACGACAGCCTGGGACAAATGCTCACCGCGATCAAATTCAATATTGAGATACTTGAAGATGCAGCGGACTTGCAGGATGAAGAGAATCGCCGTCGGATTGGCGATATCAAGTCGCTTCTTGATAACGCGATGGCGGAAGCAAGGGAAATCTCGTACAATCTTATGCCGAGCGTCTTGGTGGATTTTGGGCTGGTCCCTGCCCTGCAGCTGCTCTGTGAGCAGTTTTCGAAACGAAACAACCTGAAGGTTTACGTTCACACCAGCGGCATTAACAGTCGGCTCGATCCCACGATGGAAATCGGACTCTATCGGATCGCTCAAGAGGCGCTGAACAATGTCGCCAAGCACGCTGCGGCCCGGGAGGTCAACGTGCAGCTAATCGGAAGCCCGAAGAGCATCAGGCTGATGATCGAGGATGACGGAGAGGGATTTCGTGTACATCGCCCTGACCCCCGAAGCGGGAAGCGCCACGGCATGGGATTGGTCAGTATGCGTGAACGGGCAGCGTCGTTCAACGGAATCTTCACTCTTGACTCGAGCCCGGGCCGGGGGACGGAAATTATCATTGAGGTTCCTTTGACGGACTCACACGACAATGGATAAGATTCGCATACTGCTCGCTGATGACCACACGCTCATCCGGAGCGGCATCGCTACGCTACTCCAGACCTACAAAGACTTTGAGATTGTCGGGGAAGCTCAGGACGGCGAGGAAGCCGTCGAGAAAACGAAAGATCTCGAGCCGGATGTCGTGGTCATGGATCTGTCGATGCCGAAGCTCTCCGGGATAGAAGCAACCAAGATCATAACGAAGAAGTATCCCGAAGTCAGAGTTCTGGTTCTGACGATGCACGAAAACGAAGAGTACGTCTACCAGATACTCAAATCGGGAGCTGGCGGCTATGTTTTGAAGAGCGCTGGGAAGGAAGAGCTCTCAGCAGCGATCCGAGCTGTGGCGAAAGGGGAGAAGTTCTTTAGCCCTCGCGTCTCTGAGATCATGGCGGAAAGCTATGTCCGGCGGATGGAAGGAGGGGAAGCGTCGTCAAAGGCCGGAGATATTCCCCTCACGAGAAGGGAGAAGGAGATCCTCGGACTCGTGGCGAAGGGGCTTACCAACCAGCAGATTGCTGATCATCTCTGCATTAGCCCGCGCACGGTTGACACGCACCGAACGAATATCATGCAGAAACTCAATATCCACGACTTGGCGAACCTTGTTCGATATGCCATCGAGCACGGAATTACAAGCCTTGGAGCGGGGGATCAAACACCGAAGGAATCCTAGTGGGGGGGCTACCTGGCGCTGAACAGGTGGTTTCTACTTCTGCTCGGTGATCTTGTACTTCTTCATCGATCGATACATCGTCGCACGCCCGATCTTCAACCTTCTCGCAGCCTCAACAATATTTCCTTCTGTAACCTTCAGTGCCTCGCGAATCGTTTCTTCTTTGATCTTTTCGAGTGGCTTGATGGCTTCTACGCCGATAGTAAGAGGCGAGCCTGAACCGGCGTCGTCTTGTGAACCAAAGGTCAACACAGCCAGGGGAAGGTCTTTCTCCGTGATGCTGTTGCCGTCCGACATAAGGGTGGCACGCTGGATAGCATTCTCCAGTTCACGAACGTTGCCAGGCCACGCATAGTCGTACATGAGCTTGAGCGCTTTCTTTGAAAAACCCATGCTTGGCTTCGAAAGCTCTTGCGAGAAGCGCTTAAGGAAATGTTCTGACAAAAGCAGAATATCGGATCGTCGGTCGCGCAACGGTGGAATGAGGATCGGGAACGTGGCCAGCCGGAAATAGAGGTCCTCGCGGAACTGCTTTTGAGCGACGGCTTTCACAATATCTCTGTTGGTTGCCGAGACAAGCCGAACATCCGTCGTCAACGTCTCGTTTCCTCCGACACGCTCAAACTGCTTGCTCTGGATGACGCGGAGCAGCTTAGCCTGAAGGCTGAGATCGAGCTCGCCAATTTCGTCAAGAAACAGTGTGCCCCCGATCGCTTGTTCGAACTTGCCGATGCGCCGTTGATACGCACCGGTAAACGAACCTTTTTCGTGGCCGAACAGCTCGCTCTCCAGCAAATCTCTTGGAATTGATGCGCAGTTGACAACCACAAACGGTTGATTCTTCCGATTACCATTGTAGTGAATCGCTCGCGCGATCAATTCTTTTCCCGTTCCGCTCTCTCCCAGCACAAGCACGCAGATGTCGCTGTCTTTCACCTTCTGCACGAGCTTGAAGACCTCCTGCATTGCGCCGTTATCGGTAATGATGTTTTCGAAGTGGACCGGTTTTTCGACAGCTTCCCGCAGTCGGGTGACTTCGCGTGCGAGGTCGTGTGTCTGGATGGCATTCTTGACACTCACTTCCAGCTTGGAAAAATCCACAGGTTTTGTAAAGTAGTCTGTTGCGCCAAGTTTGAGCGTCTCGATCGCAACATCGATTTTACCCTGGGCAGAAAGCATTATCACCGGGAGATCAGGAAAACGATTTTTGATCTCCTTCAGCGTATCAACGCCGCCGATGCCCGGAAGCATGATGTCGAGGAGAATGACGTCGGGTACCGTGGTTAGGTTTTCCAGGCACGCTTCGCCTGTGACGAATAATCGCGATTGATAGCCCCACTTTTTCGTGACCCAATGCTCGAGAAGACGCGCGATTGTGTCCTCGTCGTCAACGATGTAGATAAGTCGTTCGGATGTCATGCTGAGATTCTTAAAATCAAGAGTGTGCGGTTGTGGCCGTGGACCGATTCGGAAATTCGAGTTTGAACGTCAGACCCTCTTCATGGTCTGTCTGAACGGTCAGTTCCCCCCCCTCAAGTTCGACAACATGTTTGGCAAATGCAAGACCCAGCCCGTTTTCGCGTATCTCAACGCCGGGGGATTGAATCCACCTAAAGTTCTGGCAAACGCTCGTCACCGATGTGCTCAGAATGCCCAAATCCCGATTGATTATGAGGATTTCGATGGAGGAGGAATCCGCCACGACCTGAATCTCCACATGACCGCCCCTTGGGGCGAGCTGTATGGCGTTCGTCAAAATGTTTTGCAGGATATGCACAAGGTGAGTAGTATTGACATTCGCGAGGATGACAGACTGGTCGCACGCCGAGCTGAATGACACGGATTTTACCTCCGCATCGGCGGAGACGAGGTCCACCGACCACTTCACGATCACTGACAAGTCCTCGTCCGATCGACCTCGAGGTTGTTTCTCGCGTTCCGCGAACGTACTGTCAAAGTAGTTGTCAAGAAAATTCGACAATCGTTTCCCTGCGTCCCTGATGATCTCCACGTACTCGCGCTTGAGATCGGGAGACAACCTCGGGTCGCTTAACATAACTTCGGCGTAGCCGATGATGGACGTCAGCGGCGTTCGAAGTTCGTGGGAAATCCTTGAGAGCACTTCGCTCTCGTCCGTTCTCGTATGTACAAGATGTTCCATGCTCGTCACCGATTGTCTATGAACTGAAGATGTTGAAGCACAACACGTCTCGCGCGCCCCGACATCAGATCTGGACACTTCGCGCGCAAGGCTTTGACTAATAGATCTAACTCAAGAGGTATGCCATATGGGCTAATCCAATTATTTGGGCCGGAACGGGCACTATTTCTCACATGTTCAAATGCGCCAGCATCCTGGCTGTCTCAGACTGAGAGGTATCACTCAAATCCAAAGAACCTATTCTCCGGGCTTTTTTGCGTGTTGAATGATTTAATGCCATCTTGGAGCCTGGTCTCAATTTGAGTCAACAAACTCAAAATGACACAGCTCAAACGGGGACAGATGAACCGTTCTCTTGAGTTTCTTAGGAAAGAGAGCCTGGCACAGCTATTGAGGTAGCTACACCAGAACAATGAAACAGCAAACAAAATACTCGTCGGAGGCTACAATGAAAAAGATCGTCGTAACACTCGTCGCTGCAGTTCTGAGTATGGTTCTTGTGCAAAGCGCAATGGCTCAGGCAACTGCAAACCAGACCGTCACACTGGCTGTGAATGCGGTCTATAGGCTTGCGGTATCTGGCAACCCTGGTGCGTTGACAGTCACGACCGGTACGGCAGGAGTGGATGCTCTGTCATCGGTCAGTGATAACTCAACGAACTACAGCATCACGCAGAATGTTGCCAGCACGGTGAAGGTCACTGCCTATATGGATGCAGCGTTGTCAGCGGGCTACACGCTGTTATTGAATCTTGCGAGCACGAAGGGTACGAGTGCAGGCAACGTTGACATTTCGAATGCGACTTCAGGCAGTGCAGTGGATGTGGTCACGGGGATGAACAGAGGAGCAGATGCGGGACAGGCGATTAGCTACACCTTCTCAGCGAATGCGTCGGCTGGCACGCTCAGTTCCACAAGCAAAACCGTCACCCTGACCTTGACAAACTAGTCTTATCGCGGAGCATCCCGTCGCCTCCGATAAGCACAGAGGGGGTTCTCAACGCAAGTTGAGACCCTCTTTGTGTTTTTTTTACCCTCCAAGCGTTCAATCAGATACCTTCGTCCAGCCAAGCTGCTTACCTTCTGAAATCTCATTTTGTGGTACTGGCGTTCAAGGATGGATCTCGCTTTCAGATTGAGACGGAAGCCGTGCTGATGCATCAGGATTCAAGACGGGATTGCGAGCTTGTTGCAAAAAAGAGACTAGCGTTCCCCTTCTCATTCTGAATCAGCGTAATCATTTTGGTACAGGCACCCGAGCCGCGGGGTTGGAAAATAAAGGAAAAGTCGAGCAGAGGCGCTGGCACAGCGTTTGAGCTATTATGGAACAGATAAGAGACCGAATGGGATGCCCAAAGAACTTAATACACACAAGGAGTTTACAATGAAAAAGATCGTCGTAACACTCGTCGCTGCAGTTCTGAGTATGGTTCTTGTGCAAAGCGCAATGGCTCAGGCAACTGCAAACCAGACCGTCACACTGGCTGTGAATGCGGTCTATAGGCTTGCGGTATCTGGCAACCCTGGTGCGTTGACAGTCACGACCGGTACGGCAGGAGTGGATGCTCTGTCATCGGTCAGTGATAACTCAACGAACTACAGCATCACGCAGAATGTTGCCAGCACGGTGAAGGTCACTGCCTATATGGATGCAGCGTTGTCAGCGGGCTACACGCTGTTATTGAATCTTGCGAGCACGAAGGGTACGAGTGCAGGCAACGTTGACATTTCGAATGCGACTTCAGGCAGTGCAGTGGATGTGGTCACGGGGATGAACAGAGGAGCAGATGCGGGACAGGCGATTACTTACACCTTCTCAGCGAATGCGTCGGCTGGCACGCTCAGTTCCACAAGCAAGACCGTCACCCTGACCTTGACAAACTAGTTTCCAAGCGAGGAAGTATCCGCGGCTGGTTCCGGGAGTGACCGGCCGCGGATCCTGGATCATCAGAAGGATCGACGACCAATGAAAGCTGGAATCAAAAATATGGCTGCAAGATGGTGGAAGGCAACGCTCCTGAGCTTCCTGTTCTCAGCCCGGCTCATCGGTCAACAGGCCAGCACGGATCAGGTTCTCACCCTCCAGGTTCTCGAGATCAACAAGATCGGTATCAACAACACCGCAGTCACGCTCATCATTGACCAAGCATCGCTCGAAGATGGAAAGGCGATTCCGGCGGTGAATGAAGAGGGAGTGTTGATGTGGATAACCAATGGTGAGAATAAGAAAATTACCGTTGCAAGCAACAACCCTTCCCCCCGTTTCCTCATAAAGCTCGTTGCCCTCGATGTCCCCAACTCGGCCGGGGTCGCTGGTCCGGAGGTTGTTCTCAGCGATAATACCACCAAAGACATGGTAATCGGCGTTTCGAAGACCATAGGGAGATGCAAGGTCAAGTTTACGGCATCGGCGAAGATCGGCGATGGCGTCGGCAGCGAAACGTATATTATTACCTATACGATTACAGGCAGTTAGAGCCGCTGTTACCAATACGGTTGTGCATCTTGAATCTCAATTCGATTGAACCTATATTCCACCTGTCCGTTGCCTCCACCGGGGTTCTTTTGCCAAAAACGCGCACTGTGAAATCGGGACGCTCACTGAAAAAGCCGTTCGCATTGATTGCGCTGATTCTCTGTCATTTCTGCTTCATTGGAAGAGCAACGGCGCAGGTCTATGGCTCGGATTTTCATACCGTGACTGTCACTGTGGCGACGATTACGGCAGTCCAAGTAAGTTCGCCAAGTGTTAGCCTTACGATCACCGGTGCTGGCGCAGTTGCTGGACAGGACGCACTAGGGACAGTCGTTGACCAGACATCAAACCTTTTGTGGGGCGTCAACAGTGCGAACAGAAAGATTACCGTCAATAGCAATCTTGCTGCACCGCAGTTTACTCTAAAGGTCGTGGCGTTGAGTCCAACGGTGGGCACGGCGATGCCTGAAGTCACGCTGAGCACAACGGCAAGCGATTTCTTGCTGAACATTGGGCGATCAACTGGGAGTTGCACCTTGCGGTACACAGGTGCTGCGCTCGCATCCCAGGGCACCGGAACAGATTCCCATACGATCACATTCACTGTCACAAATTAGTAGCGGTCCGAAATCCGCCATGGCTGAGAAGGCAAAACATCCTGGAAGTCCTCGAGCAGAACGGATGGCAATCTCGCTCGGTGTCTTGCTGCTTGCGATCGTTTGTTCTGCAGCAGAGATGAAAGCGCAGCCGATTGATGTCCGCGGCGGCAATCAGACTCTGAATATCACCACTGGTTCGCCAGGCTCAGAACCGCTGCCGGTAGTCAATACTGCTTCAACGCTTCGATACCGAAGGCAAGCAGCGATCAGCAAGATAACCGTACGGACGACCTGTCCTAGTCAAAGCTTTACCTTGAAAGTATTGGGGACCGGCGTGACGCGAGGGGTCGCTGCCCCGGAGGTCACACTCGTGAACGGGATGCTGGACACGGATTTCGTCACGAACATTCCAAACGCAGGATTCACTGTTACGACGATCACACTTCGATACACGGCGTCGGCGACTTTTGCTCAAGGCAACAGCGCAGAGCAAGGGAACGACGTTCATACGGTTACCTACACCCTACTTGTACTATAGGCTCCCCATGCACACGCGATTCTTCCTCCCCTTCGCGATGATTTCTTTCGCAGCGTTGTCCCTGTACGCGCAAGTGTCCGTTATTGGCGAGCTCAGCCATGACCGAGAGACTCGGCCCGGAGAACGGTATGAAGGCGTCATCGTTATTCGGAACGACACCAATGAGCCGCAAGAAGCGAAGGTATATCAAACCGACTATATGTTTTACCGCGATGGAACAAACAACTATGCTGATCCCGGAACCTTGGTGCGCTCCAACGCGAAATGGGTGACGTTCAGTCCGTCCTATCTTACGGTCCCTCCGCAGGGAACTGTGACCATCAATTATGCAGTTGCTGTGCCGGAAACCACGCAGGAGAATACGTTGGTGGGTTCGTACTGGAGCATGTTGATGGTTGAGGGCATTCCCAAGGGTTCAGCAGAGTCAACACAGCCGCGGGACCCCAAGAAGACGCAAATGGGGATTCGGCAGACGATTCGCTATGGGATCCAGATCGCCACGCATATTGCGCAAACGGGTACGAAGAAGGTCGAGTTTCTTGACGCGAAGCTCGTGACGAAGGAAAACGGAAAGAGGATCTTACAGGTCGACCTTGGCAACAGCGGCGAGCTTGGCATGCGTCCGGAAGTCTATGTCGAGTTGTTTGATGAGAAAGGCGTGTCGCAAGGCAAGTACGCGGGGATCCGGTATCGGATGTATCCCGGCACATCTGTGCGACAAATGATAGACCTCAGCAAGGTCTCAACTGGCACATACAAAGCATTGGTTGTTGTCGATGCTGGCGGTGATGATGTCTATGGAGCAGAGTACACATTGAAGTTTTGACCTCGACGACAGTGAATTTGCGTGCGATGATACATCCGGTCCATCACAACCGGATATTTTTTTTTATTCTGATGCTTGCCGTGCTGGCGCCGGTGGCTGTTCATGGTGTTCAGGCACAGAACATCGAGGTGCGTCCGGCAAGCGAACCGCGTGTCGAGACGCCGCCTGGCAAGATTGTGACAGTCAGTATGAGGGTCTCCAACAACTCGATGGCGTCGGTGCGGCTTGAGCCGAGCGTTGTTCTTCCGACCGGTTGGAGGGCGTTCAAGAAAGAGACTGCGTATGAGCTCTCCGCCGGAGCAAGCGACATCCGTCTCATCAGCTTTTCGATTCCTGCCGAAACTCCTGCCGCTCGCTACGAGATTCACTACAGCGTCAAGGATGCGGCTGCTCCAACGACCACAGCACAAGCCTCCGTCACAGTGGTTGTAACCTCCGTCCAACAACTTGAGTTGAGGCTGCTGGAACTGCCCAGATATGTTCTGGCAGGGGACCCGTACACTGCTCTCTTCCTCATCACAAATAAGGGGAATGCAGTAGGAAGGATTCGCCTCACACCGCGAAGCAGCAACAACTTTTCTGTCCAGTTGGATTCAAGTAGAGTCCAACTGAGGCCCAACGAAACGCGTCAGCTGAAGGCGGTTGTCCAGACAGAACCTCGGCTGTTGCAGAAGGTTCAGGACGTATTCGAGATCCTTGCGATGCGCGACCAAGATTCCCTCTTCGCCGGTCGAGCCTCAGGCTCAGTCGAGGTTGTGCCGAAGGTTACCGGCGTGGAAGATCAGTTCTTTGAATTTCCATTGCAGGTTCGCTTGCGTGCCGCGGGAGGGCGGACGGCGAAAGGTGCTCAGGTCGAGATCATGGGATCCGGTGCTCTTGGCGAAGGGCGACGCGATCGGCTGGACGTTCTACTTCGAACTCCTGACATTCAACAGCGATCGATTCTGGGGCAGCGTGACGAATACCTTATCAGTTACCAAACCGAAGGGTATGAAGTCTACGCAGGTGACAAGAACTACAACCTCTCGCCATTGACAGAATTCAACCGATACGCGTTCGGGGCAGGAGGCAAGGCGGCGCTTGGTCTCGTGACGATTGGAGGCTTCTACAACGAAACCCGATTTCTCGTGCCGCTGCAGAAGGAGGCGGCTGGGTTTCTCAGCTACCGGTTGGGGCAGAGCTCCGAGCTTGGTCTCAACTACCTGCGAAAGATCGATCAGACAAAGAGTGATATCGTTACGGTCCGAAGTCTCCTCCGGCCTCTCAAGAACTCAGAAGTCGACCTTGAGTACGGTCGGGGGTACAGAGGGGGTCTGGCTGACAAAGCATACTCGGCGCGCGTTACCGGACGCGAGCAATGGATTGCCTATGAGGCACGGTATGTTTGGGCGGGGCCAAAGTACGCCGGCTACTACAAGGACCTAGAATTCAAGACGCTCAATCTTAGCGTGATGCCGTGGAGCAATATCAGGCTGGAGGCGTACTTCCGCGATGAGGAGCGCAATCTTGAGCGAGATACGACTCTCTTTTTTGCCCCTCGCGAGCGCTACTTTCAGTTCGGAGCGGGATATTCCGATCTCCTGGCGATTTACTATCGACTGAACCATCAAGATGATCTCTTGCCGATTCCGAAGTACAGACGGGACGAGGAGCTGGTGCAGGTTCGTATGGGGCACAACTTCTCATCTCTCGGGTTCATTGCCAACGCCGATTTCGGCAGGACTCAAGATACGGTCGTTGGGAAGAAGTATCCCTTTCAACGGTACACGCTCTTCACAAACTTCAGACCCACATCTTTCTCGAGCATTGGTCTATCCGTCGAATACTCGAAAGACCAAAATATTTTCACCGATGAGATACAGAAGCGCCTCTCTGGAAGCTTGAGCGCTTGGCTCATGCTCGGTGCCCGAACTCAGTTCACGTTGAGCGCGTATGGCAGTCGTACGCCTGACTCGATCAAGCAGACCTACTATTTGATTGATGTTGCGCTCGAACACACATTCCCCTTCGGCCACCGGCTCGCGTTGAGGGGCCGGCAAAGCGAGTTCACTCCCTCGTTCGGCTCGAAGGATGTCGCGTACCTCCTCGAGTATAGTATTCCCATTGGCGTTTCCCTCTCTCGCATCACCACGACCGGACGACTTCGCGGCAGCGTTGTCGATGCTGAAGCTGGAAAGGGTTTGCCCAATGTTCTGATTTATGCCAGTGGCGCTACGGCAGTGACGGATCGCAACGGAGAATTCTTTTTCCCGTCCTTGAAGCCTGACAAGTACTATATCCAGATCGATATGGGGAGCATCGGTCTCAATCGTGTCCCGTCGCAGCCGATGCCGCGGGAGATAACGATCAAAGGGGGTGAAGAGGCTCGGGTCGATCTTGGGGTGATTCGCGGTGCGACGATCTCCGGGACGGTCTTGCTCTACGGTCTGATAGACTCCGTACAGATAGACACTACCCGCATAGCGTATGCCGAACTCGGAGGTCATTCCAATGTGATATTGGAGCTGGCGAATTCCCTTGAATCCCACCGTCGTATTTCTGACAATCGAGGCCGTTTCAGTTTTACTGGAATGCGGCCGGGTCGGTGGTCCCTCCAAGTGGTCGAAGGTAACTTGCCTGCCAATCATTATTTTGAGAAGGAGGGAGTCGAACTTGAAGTCGCTCCCGGCGGGACACAGCACATTGAGCTGAAGATACTTCCACGAAGACGACGGATTCAGATACTGCAGGAAGGCAAGTTGCTCGAGGAAACGAAGCCGGTCGAGCGAAAGAAGCCGGCCCAGCCGCCAGTGGTGGCAAAGCCTCCACGGCCGACGACTAAGCTGGCTCCGATAAAGACTCTTGATACGACGCATATTGTGGTGCGTCTACCGAAGGAGACTGGATTCTCAATCCTGGTGTCCTCCTGGGTCACGGAAGAAAAAGCAGTCCGTGAAGCCGCCAATCTGCAGCGAGCATTTGGATATCACGCATTTGTTAGAAAGACGGTGTTGCGGCAACTTGGAACTCGGTACAGCGTCTACGTTGGTAACTTCTCATCAAAAAAGCTCGCCGAAATCGCGGCTCAAGAGATCCGGAAGAAACGGTAATCTCAAGGAGCTCTCGTGTAGATCTCTGCCTCCCGCCTCCCTGAGATCTCATTGGAATCCTTCCTTACTCTGCTCGTGAAGAATCTGTCGGTGCTTCACGCGCTTTACGAGATTTATCCTTCTCGGATGTCAACTCATGGACTCGAGCTAAGCCCACTCCTTGTAGAAATTTCAAATCGATCTGATGTCATCCGAAATGGACAGTGAAAGCGTTGACCTCAACAGCCTTGCATGCGCTGACTCAAAACGAGAACACACAAAATTGAAAACGTCAGCGTTTTGGCATTCCTCTTGATGCTATGTCTGGAGGTCGAACATTCTGCGTCGAAAATCGTGAAACATGTTGACATTCATCGTTTGTTTTGCTTACTTCTTCAAGACAATGGCTAAGGCAGTTCACAAACTCATCCTTCTTTTACTCCTACTCGTTCCCCTTCAACTGGTGGCACAGAGCGGCGCCAGTGTCGTTCAGATCGTGACTGTTGAAGTCAAACCGATCACGAAAATTGCAGTCAACGGTAATCCTGGCGAACTGACCATCAACGGTCTATTGGGTGACCCGAACGTCTTGTCCGTGAGTGACAATAACACGCGCTACAGCATGCTCACGAATCTCGACAACATGAAGATCGTTGCTTCGATCAGCGATGTGATGCCCGAAGGGACCCAGCTTGTGATCAAGCTCGAGAGTTCGCAAGGTGTCAGCAACGGTCCTGTTGATATCTCGCGCGCTCGCACACCGATCAATGTCGTGACAGGGATTAACCGCGGGAGCGTCTTGAATCAGAGCATCACCTACACCTTCGCGGCAAACGAGAGTGTCAATGAGATTGATGCACAGTCTCGGGTGATTACGCTGACGCTAACGGAATAAAAGTAGACATCTCCTGTGAAACCACTCGGACATATCGTAGCTCTCGTTGCTGTGTGTGGGATGTGTGCAGGCCAGGCGTTTGCGCAACGATCAAGTTCTGCAGCTCAGACAGTCACGTTCAGTGTCCACAGAACGAATGGACCGATCTCTCTGGCTTCCCAATCGTCTGCATCACAGAATGTGGATCAGATGAGCGAACGATCGGCGTCCACAGCACAAACCCGCGCGTATCGATCGCAACCAAAGCTTACCCTCGCAGCAGACTTACCTCGCCAACGGAATCTCAGCTTCGAACTTGACGCTTCAACTTCCGCCGCCGGCGCAGACACTGGCAAACGTTACGCTGAACGACAGCATGTCTCGAGCGCAGTTGTCGTGACAGTCTCGGACTAACTTTTCCACTCTCTTCCTTCCTCGCGTCTTTCACCTTCTGATATCCTTCGGCTCGTCTACACCCCCGAGCCAGTTTTGATCCAGTTAATTATCCCCCTTCGTTGAGTAGCGACGGACGTTACGCGTCTCCCAAAACGTCCGCGGTATCGCTTTCCCCTTTCCCGCTCGCCACTTTTTGTCTTCACGCCACTATTCGTCAATAATCTAACCTCCGATCTCACTTTGTCTACGGTGCAGACCGTAGCCGCATCCGTACGACCACGTATTTTTGAAATTACGGTGCTGATCCTATGGTGGATCGTGCCCTTTTGTGTGAATTTTGATGCCAGTGGAATTCCATTCAAGCATTTCCTGAGGAGATCACCATGGAGCCTGTCAAGATCCTTATCGCGGATGATCACAACGACTTCCGGAGAATCGTTCGCGAATTCCTGAGCAGAATGCCCAACGTCTCCGTGGTGGGCGAAGCGATCGATGGGGTTGATGTCATCGAGAAGATGGAGCAGCTCAATCCCGATATTGTGTTGATGGACATCGCGATGCCCCATCGAAATGGGTTGGAGGCGACGCGCATCATCAAGCAACGCTGGCCCTCCAAAGTCGTCGTCATCGCGACGATGAATGACGACGCAGCCTACCGCTTGCGGGCTCAGGAGGTACGCGCGGATGGATTTATCGCGAAATCCGATTTGAAACCGGGTCTTGAAGCGACGTTCGGTGAAGGATCCCTTCTCCTGGCCGCCGTGTACGCGTCCAACGGTGTAGCGCGGTCTGGGAATTCCTGAGATTTGACAATTCACTTACCTCAACACTTAAGGAGAGTTACATCATGAAATCAATCAGAGTTCTGGTCGCTGACGATCACGAGAGTTTTCGGCGCTCACTTCTTTCGTTTCTCCGGGCCCAGCCGGGCGTTGAAATCGTCGGTGAAGCTGCTGACGGTGTCGAAGCGATCGACCAGGCAGAAAAGCTTCATCCGGATCTTGTGCTGATGGATCTGGATATGCCAGGGCGAGACGGCTTCAGTGCGACACGGGAGATCAAGCTTCGTTTGCCGGGCACGAAGGTGGTCATTCTCTCGATGAACGGAAGCAGCCTCTATCGCAGCATGGCCTGGCAACACTCGGCCGATGGTTTTATTGACAAGTACTCGTTGAAGCACGAACTCCTTGCGTTCCTGTATGACGAATTTTCTGGACGGGAGCACGTGGCGGCTGGAGTTCGAGTCGCGTGAAACTATCTCAGCGTGAGGATTGCACACTTGACGATCTTGAGGGTCAAAGCAAGCGAATGTACATCCCTAAGAAACTGGCACATGTTCTCAATTCGTGATTAACACACACCACATATCGTTCATCTGCAGGATGCTCAGCGCGCGATAATGTTTCGATTACGAAACATAGTGTCTTCGCTGGCGCTTCTTGTGCTGACTGTTGCGCAAAGTCTGCAGGCTCAGACGACGTACTATAGTCGCCAGACAGGAAACTGGAGCAGCAACACCACTTGGTCCACTGTCGGCTTTGGTGGCGCTGCGGCAGCAACCGCGCCTTCGGCGACCGACAACGTGCAAATACGCAGTGACCACACGGTCACGTTGGATTTCGCGTCTGCCACGTCCGCGAGCCTGACTATCGTCGGCGCGGCGTCTACAGGAGGACTGCTATTGAATGGCAACAGCCTCAACGTGACCGGTAGTGTGATCATCAACAATCCGACGTCGAATAATAACAATGCCGACGTCGATGTAGGATCCGGTACGTTGACGGTGGATGGCACGTTGACGCTCAACGGAGCGAGTAACAACAATTCCCGCGATTCGAGGTTGGTCATTGGAACAGGAAGCGCCACAATCACGGGGGGCATCGCGTTCGATGCGACTGCTGCGGCTCGGAAGGTGATCCTCTTCCAGGGGGCCGGTACACTCACGACCGCTGCCCTGCCGACAGGAGGAACGCTGACCTCCTTTGCCGGATCCACCGTGCTCATCAATGGCGCTTTGACGAACTCCCTGATTGCCGCCACGTTTGCCAATCTCCAGATCAACAAGACGGGCGGCGCGCTCTCTCTTGGCGGCAATGCCACTATCAACGAAGATCTGACGATTACCCAGGGAACCCTCACTGTAGGAGCTTTCACCCTGTCCGTAACGGGCACGACAACCGTGTCCGGAACGATGAACATCACCAGCACGACGGGCGTCAAAACCTTCGGAAACCTCCTGATCGACAACGGAACGATGAGCTTCACTGCCGCCGAGGCGATCACCATGAACGGCAACCTGCAGATTGACGGGACAGGATCGATCACAGGAACATCGGGGACGTGGACGTTCCAGAAGTCGGGCGGCGGCGGAACCTTGAGCGGGACATCGAGCTCCAAGTCTTTGACAGCGGCAACTTTCACAACGACCTACGCGGTGAACAATGACTTCAGTATCCCGACAGTCACCGTAACAGGCACGACATTGACCAACAACGCCTCCCTCACCGTGGCCACTGCATTGAGTGGAACGGGAACACTTCTTCAAGGCTCTGGCTCGACTCTCTTGATCGGGGGTACCTCCGGTATTACAACTCTCAATGCCTCGACAAACCCGAACACGGTGAACTATAACGGTGGCGGCGCGCAAACCATCAAGGCGACAACATATAGTAACCTAACGCTTTCCAACGCCGGGATTAAGACCGCCGGCGGGGCCTTGTCCGTCAACGGCGACCTGATGATGAGTGGTTCGGCATCGTTCAGTGGTGGGACGTCGCTGACGCACACCTTCTCCGGAAACTGGATCGTGAACACAAGTGCTGCGACTCCGTTCGCCTTTACGACAGCAAGTACGATCAACTTCAATACACCTTCGACTCCCGCAGCAACGTCAATAGACGGGACGACGATAGCGACGATCACCTTCAACGATATCAACATTAACAATACAAGCGGCTTCAACCTCAATGAGAACATCAGCTTCTCGACGGGCACGACGCCGACGCTGACCGTTGGAGCCGGGGCAATCCTGACGCCCGCCGCAGGAGTAACCCTGACGAGTACGGGAACGCTGACTGGCAGTGGTACGGTGAAGGTGACGCGCACGGCTGCGACCCCGGATTTCAACACGCAGTACAATATCGCCACTAAGACGTTGGCGAGCTTGACCGTCGATTATGACGCGACTGCCGCACAAACGGTCAATGCGTTGAATTATTTTAACTTCACCATCAGTGGCGATCGAGGGGGATCAACGGTGACGTTGGCAGCAGGCACGGTGGGCATCTCCGGGGCGTTCAGTCCGAATGCGACGAATATTGTCTACGGCACGACGGGCAATACTGTTGACTTCAACGGCGCTGGCGCGCAGATCATCCCTGCCTTCAACTACAACAGCCTTACGAGCAGCTCGACTGGCGCAAGGACACTTGCTTCAACAGGCAGTATCGGAGTCGCTGGAACATTGACGCCGGGAACAAATGCGTACACGATCACCGGGAGCACAATCGATTTCAATGGCACAGGTGCGGAGACAATCCCCGCTTTTAACTACAACAACCTCACGAGTAGTTCGACCGGTGCAAGAACCCTCGCCTCAACTGGTACCATCGGTGTCGCCGGGACGTTCACTCCTGGAACGAACGCTTACACAACTACCGGCAGCACGGTCAGCTACAACGGAACGGGATCGCAATCGGTCGCTGCCTTCAACTACAATAATCTTACGCTTGCGAACACGAGTTCTGTGGTTACTGCCAGTGGCAACTTCAGTGTTGCAGGAAACCTGACTGTCAATGCGAATGCCGTGTTGGCGCCTGATCCTGCAGTCGTCGTGAGCGGTGTGGGGACGCTAACCGGGAGCGGCACGGCGCGCGTCACGGGGTTGGACTTCCTGACTCAGTACACGATCACAAACAAGACACTGGTCAACCTCACAGTCGATTACAATTCGACTGGCGCGCAATCGGTCAATGCCCTCAACTACGGCAGCTTGGCGATCAGTGGCGCGCGGGGCGCAAACAACGTTTCGTTCCCGAACGGCGGGACGGTCCGCGTAGCGGGTGCCTTCAATCCCGCGGCCACCTTCACGAGCGGTGGTTACATCACAGCAAACAACACCTTTGTCTACAACGGCTCTGCTCCTCAGACTGCGCCGGCGTTCAGGCATGCGTACCTCACGCTCACCAATGCGAGCGGCGTCTCGATGGGCGGCAATGTCACAGTGGACAGCACCTTGACGCTCACAAGCGGAACGTTCACCGTCGGTGCCAACACTCTGACACTCAACGGACGTCCGATCGCCGGAACGTCGACTAACCTCTCTGCCGGGGCTACCTCGAATCTTGTCTACAATAGCTCGTATGCCGGAACCTTCATCCCATCGAGTGTTTCGACGCTGAACAACTTGACGGTAAGCGTTCAGCCGGGTTCCAACAAGGTGACCCATAGCGGTGCATTGACGATCAATGGTACTCTCACGCTGGCAGATGGTATCTTCGACAACATGCCTGCGACGCCGGACACGCTTTTCGTCAACTCAACGGGCACGGTCGTAAGGGTGAACGGGCGCATCCGAGGGGCGCTGCGGCAGTATGTTCCGACAGGATCTCCCACGATCTACTATCCCGTCGGTGGAAACGACCTCCTCACGCCGGCGGAGATCCAGTTCAATAACGTGACGGTCGCGGGTTACGTCACTCTCCGGATGGTGTTCGGGGATCATCCGCAAATTGCCACCTCCGGCATTGATCCGAACAAGAGCGAGAATCGCCATCACATTTTCAAGCCCAACGGTGTCACGTTTACCTCCTACAATGTCAGACTAGGGTTCGGCGGAACGCTCGGTGACATGGATGCGGGTGCGACGCCGGCCAATTTCATCGTCCGCCGGTATGACGGATCGAATTGGTTTGCCACTAGCGTGGGAGCGAGAACCGACACCAGCACGACGGCAACCAGTTTGACGCAATTCGGTCAGTTCCAGGTTGGCGAGCAGCTCGTGAAGACCTGGGATGAGGGGGCCGCCACGAACAACTGGGGCGATGCCGCGAACTGGAATCCGGACGGTATCCCGACGTCTCTTGAAGATGTCAGCCTGACGGGCGCGAACACAATCAACATTAACGTCCCTGCTTCGGCGAATTCGATCACGCTGAACAACAGCGGTCTGACCGTCACGATTCTTTCAGGGAACTCCCTGACCGCAGCAGGAAACCTTACGATTGCAAGCGGCACGCTGAACACCGAGACTTCATTCCCGACGGTGGGCGGCACAGTAACGCTCAGCGGCGGTACCGTTGGGTACACGGCGTCGAGCGGAAGCCAGACTGTTGCTGCGCAACCGTATGCAAGCCTGACAATCAGCGGTGGTGGAACAAAGACTCTTGCGGGGAATATCACCCCGACGGGTGACCTGACCATTTCAGGTGGGACGTTCGACCTTGGAAGCTTCACGCCTAACCGCGCGTCAGCGGGTGGGACATTGACGCTCGCCGACGGCGCCACGTTGAGGATCGGATCGACGAACACGCGTCCCTCGAACTACAACGCACACTCCATTGGTTCCACAAGCACCATCGAGTACTACGGCTCGAGCCAGCTCGTCGGCGCGCTGAACAGCTCACAGAGCTACGGGCATCTCACCCTGTCTGGTTCAGGGACGAAGACGTTCCCGTCTGGCACCACGGGCATCGCAGGGGATCTGACTGTTTCCGGTGTCACAGTAGATGCGACCTCGAACAGCTCCACCGTTGACTTCAAACGCAGCGGCAATCAGGGAATCCCGGCGCTCGACTATTACAATCTTGCGTTCAGCAATGCTGGGACGAAGACCTTTGCCACGGGCACCACGAGAATCTCCGGGGCCTTTACCTTCAATGGCGCGGCGAGCGCTGATGCAACGACGAATGCAACGACGATCGAGTACAATGGAATTGCCCTGCAAACGGCTCGGGCATTCACCTACAGAAACCTCACGATCAACAACGCAAGCGGTGTCTCCATCCCCAGCAGCATAACAGTGAACGGAACGCTGACGTTGACGAGCGGGAATATCACAACAGGTTCCAACACGCTCACCATCGGTTTGGCAGGGAGCGTCTCGCGAACCAGTGGTCACGTTGTCGGCAACCTCGCGAAGTACGTCTCGGGGTCTGCGCTTACGCCGACGTTTGAAATTGGAGATGCCAGCAATTACACGCCGGTAAGCATTTCCTTTGGCAGCGTGAGCGTCGCCGGATATCTCACGGCCAGCACGACAGCCGGCGATCACTTCCAGATCGTTACATCAGGCATTGACGGAACGAAGAGCGTGAACCGCTACTGGACGCTGGTGAACAGCGGCATCTCGTTTACAACTTATGACGTGATACTCAACTTCGTTTCCGGTGATATCGATGGCGGTGCCAACACGAGCAACTTCATTGTCGATAGATACAACGGGTCATCGTGGGCCTTACCGACCGTTGGGACCAGGACGGCGACGAGCACGCAGGCGACTGGATTGACCGGGTTTGGCGATTTCCAAGTCGGGGAGCCCGCTACGGCAGTAGTGAAGACATGGGATGGCGGAGCTGGAACGAACAATTGGGGTGACGCGCTGAACTGGAGCCCTGACGGCGTCCCGAATTCCTCAGAGAATGTCAATCTCAATGGTGCAAACACCATCAACATCAACGTCGCGGCTGTCTGTAATTCGCTCACGCTGAACAACTCTGGCCTAACGCTCACGATACTCACTGGCAATTCATTAACGGTTTCCGGGAATCTCACCCTCACCAATGGCACGCTGAACACGCAAACGTCATTCCCCGCTGTCACGGGAACCGTCAACATCACCGGCGGCACTGTTGGCTACATGGCTGCGAGCGGCTCGCAGACAGTGGCTGTGCGGAATTACTTCAGTCTCACCCTCAGCAATGGGGCGACTAAGACCTTCGCCGCTGGAACAACTGGCATCGCTGGGAATTTCACCGTCAGCGGAGGCTCTGTCGATGCGACGTCAAACAGCACAACCATCGACTTCAACGGAAGCGGCACGCAGGCGGTTGCGTCGATCAACTATCATAACCTCATCTTCAGCAATGGCGGGACGAAGACCTTTGCTTCTGGCGCAATCGGCATCGCAAACAACTTCACCGTCACCGGAGGCACAGCCAATGCCACGTCTAACAGCACGACGATTGATTTCAACGGCAGCGGCGGCCAATCGGTCCCGGCAATCGACTACTACAATCTCACCTTCAGCAATGGTGGGACGAAGACCTTTGCCTCCGGCACAGCGGGCATCGCGGGGAACTTCACCATAACCGGTGGAACGGCTAACGCGACCGCGAATAGTACGACGATCAACTACAACGGGACCGGCAGCCAGTCAGTGGCTGTGATCGATTATCATCACCTAACTTTCAGCAATGGCGGGACAAGGACATTTGGTTCTGGAACAACTAGAATCGCGGGCAATTTTGCTGTTACCGGCGGGACAACTGATGCGACGACGAACACGACCACAATCGACTTTAACGGGACCGGGAACCAAGCTATCGCCGCCATCAACTACTACAACCTGGTCGTGAGCAGCAATGGAGGGACGAAGACTTTCGCGGTCGGAACAACCGGTGTCGCTGGTAACTTCACAGTCACTGCCGGAACAATCAACGCCACATCAAACAGCACGACGATCGATTTTAACGGCGCCGGCACTCAGTCGGTTGCGGCCATCAACTACTACAATCTCACCTTCAGTAATGGTGGGACGAAGACGTTCGCCTCTGGGACGACCGGCATTGCGGGTAACTTCACTGTAAGCGGAGGGACGGCCAACGCCACGGCAAATAGCACGACGATCGAATTCAACGGCACCTCGAGTCAGTCTGTGGCAGCGATCAATTATTACCACCTGGCGACGAGTAATAGCGGTGCGAAGACTCTTGCCTCAGGCACAACCACTATTGCCGGCAACTTTACTGTCACAGGCGGTACAGTCAATGGAACGGCAAATGCCACGACGGTTGACTTCAACGCAGCTGTCGGAACTCAGGCTGTCGCGGCGATCAATTACTACAATCTTACATTCAGCAGCGGCGGGACGAAGAGGTTCTCATCCGGCACGTCGAGAATCGCCGGCGCGTTTACGATCTCAGGAGCGACAGCCGATGCCACGACCAACACGCCGACCATCGAGTATAATGGATCAAGTGCTCAGGTTGTCCGTGCGCTGACCTACCACAACCTCACGATCAACAACGCAAGCGGCGTCTCTCTCGCGGGCAATGTGCCGGTAAACGGTGTGCTGGCATTGAACACTGGTACCATCGCCACCGGTGCAAACAAGATCACCATCACGACGACGGCCTCCGTTTCCAGAACGAGCGGACACGTGATTGGGAATTTCGAAAAATACGTGCCAACGATCGGGCCGACGCGGACATTCGAAGTCGGTGATGCGACTGCGTACACTCCAGTGACGGTTGCTTTCGCCAGCGTCAGTACGGCGAACTATTTGACCGTCACCACATCCTCGGGTGACCATCTCCAGATCGGCAGCGCGACGATCGATCCGACCAAGACTGCGAACCGCACGTGGACATTGACCAATAGCGGTATCGTCTTCACAAACTACAGCGTTACGTTCACCTTCGTCGCGGGCGATCTTGATCTCGGTGCAAATCCCAACAACTTCATTGTCGGACGCTACAGCGCCGGATGGACGTATCCGACCGTAGGTACGAAGACGGCTACGAGCACGCAGGCGACAGGTTTGACGGCATTCGGTGATTTCCAGCTCGGTGAACAAGCCGGAACGACAAAGACTTGGGTCGGCTTGGCTGGCGATTTGAACTGGGAAACGGCGATCAACTGGAATCCTGGCACTGTTCCAATAGCCACGGACAATGTCAGCCTTACGGTCGACAGTACGATCACTATCAATTCCGCGGCGGTCTGTAACTCCATCACGTTGAATAGTGCAAATCTGGAGTTGAGGATTACCGTTGGGAATTCGCTGACAGCTTCCGGCACGTTCACGATTCTCAACGGCAAGCTCAACACGCAAGCTGCGTTCCCGACGGTCAGCGGGTCAGTGAGTCTCGGGGGCGGAGCAGTTGAGTATTCTGTCTCAGGCGCCCAGACTATTTCTGCTCAGACCTACAACAAACTCACGCTGAGCGGAAGTGGTACCAAGACTGCGGCTGGAAACGTAACCGTGAACGACAGCTTACAGGTGCTTGGTACTGCAGTCTTTCATGCTGGAACGTCACGAACGCACATCGTCAAAGGCCATTGGGTTATAAACTCGACTAGTCCGACACCGTTTACGTACACGACGTCCAGCACGCTCAACTTCAATACGCCGACGAGTCCCGCCGCAAGGTCACTGGGCGGAACAACAGCTTCAACGATCGGATTCAACGTTGTCAACATCAATAACACGAGCGGCTTCAATGCCAACCTCAACATGAGCGCGTCGGGCAATCTGACGGTCGCCGTAAACGTGGTCTTCACTCCGGCCGCGTTGGCAATTATCAGCGGAGCTGGCACGCTCACTGGCAACGGCACGGTGCAGGTTACGCGCACGGCAGCAACGGCAGATTTCAATTCTCAGTGGACGATCACGAACAAGACGCTGACAAATCTGACGGTGGAATACTCGACCGCCGGACAAGTCCTCTCGAACCTCACATATGGCGGCCTGAAGGTGAGTGGCTCGATCACCGGCGCCGGCAACACGGCAGCTGTGGGTGGCGCATTCACTGTGACGGGGACATTCACACCGACAAGCGGAACCATCACGATGAACAATGGTTCATCGATCGTGAACTCCGGTGGGACGCTTGCCTTCAGCAATCTCACCATTGCTAACTCGGCCACCGTAACGACGTCGAGCAGCTTTGGCGTCGGCGGCACTCTGACCAATGGAACCGGCTCGACATTCAATCCAACGGGTGGAACGATTACGATGACGGGCACGGGATGGGGTATCACCAATAGCGGGACTCTGCTGAGCTTCAATGGGTTGACGGTCGCAACGACGCCAACGGTTCAGCCGTCGGCGAGTTTCTCCGTGAAGGGGGCATTGACGGTCAACAGTGGTGTCACGTTCAATCCATCGGGTGGAACGATAACCATGACGGGCACGGGGTGGGGGATCACCAATAGCGGGACGCTGCTGAGCTTCAACGGGTTGACGGTCGCAACGACGCCAACGGTTCAGCCGTCGGCGAGTTTCTCGGTGAAGGGCACGCTGACCGTCAATATTGGCGCAACCATGAGCCCATCCTCAGGGACCGTTACGATGGAAAACGGTTCTTCGATCGCCAACTCAGGGACCATGACATTTAACGCCTTGACGATTGCCAATTCGGCGACGGTCACGGCATCGGGGGCCATCACGGTCGCTACAACCTTGACGATAGGATCTGGGTCCACGTTCACACCAGCCGGTACGGTGACGGTCAATGGGAACGTTTCCAACGCGGGCAGTCAAACAGGGTCTGGCTCGATCCTGCTTAGCGGAGGCCTATCTGCCCACACCCTCTCCGGTGGTGGATCATTGACCAACCTGCAGCTGAATGATTCTCAGGGGGCGACGCTCTCATCGAATGTCACGATCGATGGTACACTCACATTGACCAGCGGTAAGATCACCACAGGGTCGAATACTCTGGCTATCAGCTCGACCGGAAGCGTCTCGCGCACAAGCGGCCATGTCGTGGGTAATCTCTCGAAGTATGTGGCGACAGGAGCGCCGGTCGCGCAATCGTTTGAAATCGGCGATGTGTCGAGCTATACGCCCGTTTCTGTGACCTTTGCGAGTGTGACCACGGCCGGAACGCTAACTGCGAAAACGACCTCGGGCGATCATTCGAACATCGCAACCTCTAACATCGATCCCAACAGCACCGCCAACCGATACTGGACGCTTTCGAACACGGGTATAGTCTTCACGACGTACGATGTCACCTTTACGTTTGTCTCAGGTGATGTCGATCTTGGATCAGATCCGCTGCAGTTTGTCGTCGGCGCGTTTACAGGATCTTGGTCGTATCCGACGGTGGGAACGAGGACTGCGACAACGACTCAGGCGACGGGTGTCACAATCTTTGGTGATTTCCAGCTCGGACAGCAGTTTGGCGGAACCTACACGAGCACCGGCGCTGGCGGAAACTGGAACTCTATCTCGACGTGGGGAGGCGGTCAAGTTCCCGGATTGAATGCGGATGTGGTTATTGCCACTGGGACGACTGTCACGATCGATGTGAGCACGGCGAACTTGCGTTCCATGACGATCCAGACCGGCGGCATACTCAATGGAGGCGGATCGTTCACGCTTTCGTTCGGCGCAGATGGCGGAACGGACTTTGACAATAGCGGTACGTTCACTGCAAACAACGTCACCGTTCGACTCAACAAGAATTCCCAGTGGGCCGGGAGCGGGACGTTCAACGTCAAGAATATCGACTTTAATAGTAAGACGTTGACACTGGCGTTTTCAAGCGCTAACACAATTTACCTCTCTGGAACCGGTGATCCGATTATCAATCCAGGCACACTTGTACCGCGGACCAATTCAACCATTGAGTACAATGGGACATCAGGTCAGAGCATTTCCAGCTCCTCCACCGTCAATTTTCATCACCTCAGGATCACGAACAGCTCTGTCGTGACGCTGCAGAAGAGCCTTACTGCATCGAACCTGACGGGCAATCTCACGATCACCTCCGGTGGAATACTGAATACATCCAGCGGATCAACCGCGTTCCAGATCACTGGGACGTTGGGTTCGATTTTGACGGTTGGTGCAAACTCAACGCTTAATGTCGGCGGCGCTGGCGTAGCAGCAAGCTCGTTCCCGACGGGCTTCACGACCACTTCGCTTGATCCCGCAAGCACCGTCCAGTACAGCAACAGCTCAAGCGCCTCGCAAACGGTTTCGGACTCCCCAAGCTATGGGAGCATCCTCTTCTCGGGGAGCGGCACGAAGTCTCTTGGCGCAGGAGGCTTCACCATTTCGGGCGACTGGACGAACAACTCAACGGGCGGTTCTCTCAATACCGGCACGAGCACGGTCACGCTAACAGGAACCGCCAAGGCCATCGGTGGATCAGCTACGACGATCTTCGCGACGCTCAATGTCAACGGTAGCTATACCAACAATGGAACGAACACGGTGAACGCCGGCCTCGGTGGATCCGGGACGCTTACCCTGGCAGCCTCAGCGACCTTGAACATCGGCTTCACGGGCTCGATCGGATTGAGCAACCTGGTTGCTTCAGCGTCGGGCAACACGGTCAACTATCAGTATAGCGGTTCCCAGACAGTGAAGGCGATGAACTATACGAACTTGACGCTCAGCGGCTCGGGTACGAAGACTCTCTCCTCCGGGACAACTGGCGTCTCCGGAACCCTGGTGGTTTCGGCTGTCACGGTTGATGCGACGACGAACAGCTCGACAGTCGACTTCAATGGCGGTGGCAACCAGACCGCTGCGGCGACAACCTACTACAACCTGACCTTCAGCAATGCGGGAACGAAGTTCTTCCCGAGCGGCACGACCTACCTTGCGGGGAGCCTTGCTGTGACAGGATCAGCCAGTGCGGACGCCACGACGAATTTATCGACGATAGAGTTCAACGGAACAGGCGCCCAGAGCGTCGCAGGTATTACCTACTACAGCCTGACCTTTACGAATGCCGGATTAAAGACGATAGGTGCTCCCACCATCGTCAATGCAGGCATCCTGGTCAACGCGGGGGCAAATGTCCTTGTAACCAGTACTCTGCAAGTCACTGGTGACTTGATCAACGACGGTATATTCACAAACGATGGCACAATAACAGTCAACTAACTAACCAATGAGTCATAAACCGATCACACAGAGGAAAGGAGGTAGCCATGAGATACAATCGACCGCGCCCGCCGTAGCAGTTTGGTGGCCGGCACCATGCAGGTGACGGTCAACTAGGTTGCTTCTTGAGCAAGAGCAACCAAACGGTAACGATTCACAAATTACTGTTCACTATTCACTGTTTCCAAAAGGAGCAAATGTCATGAAAACGCAAGATGCAGTAGCTGGATATAGGACGAATTCATCAACCAACACTCATCAATCAACATTTTCAAAAAGGAGTAACGTCATGAACGCA